>JBAXBF010000196.1:0-6141 GCA_037142095.1 Chloroflexota bacterium | reverse complement strand
TGGCGGAACTGTTCGAGCAAATGAAAGCCTATTTTTCCAAGGCGGTGGAGGTGCTTGCGCTCACCAATAACATCCAGCATGACATCTGGCGCAAGAACAACATGGCAGTCTTCAACTCGCTGCTCAAACCCGACTGCCTGGACAAGGGGCATCTGATCAACGAACTTGGTTACCGCTATAACGCCACCCACAGCATCGAAACCTGTGGCACGGTCAACCTGATTAACAGCCTGTCCGCCCTCAAGAAGATCGTCTATGCAGAGCAGGCGGCGACTCTGGAGGAGATGAAGACTGCCCTGCGTGAAAACTTCGGCTTCAAACCTGCCGCCGAGATCGGTTCTTCTTCGCTGGCGGATCAGGAAAAGAAGGAAGGTGTGGATCAATTCGACCGTATCCATTACCTGTGCCTGACATCTCCTAAATACGGCAACGATGACCCCTACGTGGACAGCCTTTTGCAGGAGTGGGAGGAATGGTTCTGCGCGATGGGTGCGCACTACGAGTCGCTGAACGCCAAGCCCTACTATGCCTGCCAGATTTCGGTCTCCACCCATGCCCCGATGGGTGCCGCGGCGGCGGCTAGCCCGGATGGACGCCTGGCTGGGACAACCTTCGCCGACGGTTCCATGTCTGCTTATCCGGGCACTGACCGCAATGGACCCTATGCCCTGTTCGCTTCCGCCACCTGCTGGGATCACACCAAATCACAGAACTCCCAGTTGAACCTGAAAATCCACCCCAGCGCCATTCGCGGTGTTCAGGGAACCAAGAAACTACTGGAACTGACGCGGGCTTATATGCGCAAAGGCGGCTTTCACATCCAATACAACGTGGTCGACTCACGCGTACTGCGCGAGGCACAGCAAATCCCGCAAGAGCATCGCGACTTGTTGGTACGGGTGGCTGGTTTCACCCAATATTGGGTGGAAATCGGGCGTCCCATCCAGGACGAGGTGATTGCCCGGACCGAATACGAGGGAGTGTGAACGATGCAGAGCGACTATAAGAATCTCGACTGCCGCAACTTTGCCGCGCTGGATGTGGTCAAAGGCATCTGCCATGCCAAGAAGGAACTTGTCTTCGCCGACGGGGAGACGTGCGAGTTGTTTGATAAGCTGCCCAAATGCAAACACTGCCAGCATTACCATCCCAGCGAGGAAGCGTATCTGGGCAACTGCGCCGCCGTATCCGCCCAGCCGCTGACCTATCCCGACCTGTGCGGCGTTACCTGCGAGCATTTCGCTTGGAATCCGGCTTAATCTTCGACATTCAGGGTTACTCCGTACATGACGGACCCGGCTGCCGCACGCTGGTCTTCCTCAGCGGCTGCCCCTTGCGCTGTGCCTGGTGTGCCAATCCCGAGGGGCAGCTTCTGCACCCACGGGTGCTGTACCATCGCCAGAAATGTGTCCACACCAAATATACCTGCGTAACGGACTGTCCGCACGCTGCCATCACCATCCAACCCAACGACTCAGCCCATCCATTGAGCTTCGACCATGCGCTCTGTGAGCATTGCGACACGCTGTCGTGTGTGAATGGCTGCCTGAACGGGGCGTTAACCCGCTCCGGGCGCAGCCTCCGGGTAGATGAACTGCTGCGCATCTTAACCCGTGACCAGGGTTACTGGGGCGAGCAAGGCGGAGTGACCTTCACCGGCGGCGAGCCGCTCGTGCAAAGTGAATTCCTGATCGCCGCCTTGAAAGCCTGCCGCTCACAGTATATCCACACCGCGGTGGAGACCTGCGCCCATGTGAAAACCGAGACACTGCTGGAAGTGATGCAGTGGACGGATTGGCTGTTCATCGATCTCAAGCACATGGACACGCACTTCCACCAGGCGCAGACCGGCAGCGGCAACGAGCTGATCCTGGAAAATATCCGTGCCGCGGCGGCTATAGGATGGCAGGGTCGGCTGATCCTGCGCATGCCGTTCATTCCCGGTTACAACGACAGTCCGCAGCATCTCCATGAAATGGCGGCTTTCATCAAGGAGATCGGGTTGAACGAAATCAATCTGCTCAGCTTCCACCGTATGGGTGCCTCCAAATACGAGCAGCTTGGATTGGAGTACCCATACGCCGCCTGCGCTGCCCCATCCCAGGAGGCGTTGCTGGCGGCGCAGCGCTTCTTTGAAGCAGCCGGATTGGAGTGTTATGGGGATGCGGAGACGCCGTTTTGATGGGAATGGGTTCGACGCTATAGGTGTTTTATTTGCGAAATAGGTTGGTGCTAACATATCGCTCTAATTCCATCACCTCACAGACTGTCCGAGAACTATACACAAATATCCCCATTAGCGTAGATTTATTATCCTGAGGGATCGGAATAAACCAAAATGCTCTCCGATGCAAGCCACCGGAAAAGGCCGGGGAAGCAAAATGAAGCCTTAACTATTCTTAACCCCTTGCCATTTCTACACTTTTAGTGTATTATGTTTACAGATAATTCCGTTTTGGGTAATTATATGGATTCAAAAAAAACAATTTTATCTCAAAAGGATCTTGCTTTACTTGAAGCTGTCGTACTACGCCACGGAAAAACCGCATCACTAGAGCAAATACAGGAAGCCATAGGAGAGAATATCCCCCGCGGGGCAGTCCGAAAACGCGTAGCTCAAATGAGTAAAGCCGGGTGGCTCATTCGTCTAAAAAAAGGGTTATATTTGGTCGTAACAGACATAAGCACATTGGGTAATGCTGACGTTTCAGAGCTGGTGATTGCCCAATCGCTGAATGCGGATTCGTATATTTCATTTGAAAGCGCCTTACAATATTATGGAATGTTTGACCAAATGCTTTCTCGCATTGATTCAGTTACCACAAAAGCAACGAGAAAATATAAAGTATTGCAGACGACATATTCATTTTCCCAGATAAAGCAAGAGTTATATTTTGGATTTACGGAAGTGGTTATTAATAACCAAAAAGTGAAAATGGCAGATAAAGAAAAGACAATTCTGGATATGCTATACTTTCGAACTACCCGCTATAGCGTGAGCATGGTATTAGAAAAACTAATAGCATATCGAGACCAATTTGATTTTGGAAAAGCCAAATCATATTGTGCAAAATACTCTCTGGGTATGTTGAGAAAGATGGGATTTTTGTTTGACCAGGCAGGTGTAGATACCACCGATATATTATCGCCAGAACAAACGAAGCGAAATAGTTATAATAAACTTACTCAGCAAACGGACAAATTTAATGCCAAATGGCGCTTATATTATGATTCCAACCTTACTCGATAAACAAACATTCCAGCTTATTAACCGAAAGCGGCTCAAGTATTCTTTGGTTGCTGCTGAGAAAGATTATTTTTTGACCCTTGCAAATATTGGGGTGTCCTCGACCAACCCAACTCGCTTAAATTTGAGGTGGACATATTACAAAACGTGGTGCTTCCAGCAAAGCAAATGTCTTACCAGAACGTTCGGGGCGTTGAAGTAAAAGTAAACGTTATGGATGTTCGAGAGGTATGTGCTGAGAAAATTCGTGCCATGAGCGACAGGGCTAGATACCGAGATTTTTATGATTTTTACCTTTTAACCCAACAATATAAAATCGATTTGACTGACACGATTGGACTTGTGAAACAAAAAGAAATACGCAAGCCAATCTCACCAGAATCCATTTTGCAAAACTGGGCAATTGCATCGGAAGATCGCCGCGATGAGATTGATTTGATTAATTACCAAAACGAGGCGTTCAACAATCCATTATGGATAGAGGATGTTTTAAGGAAATTGCAATTTGAAAAAATCGTTCCGGGAGACGAATAAGCAAGTTAGTTATAGCTCATTAGCTTGAATTTAAGTCTCTCAAGGTTTTAATAATTTCATCTTCGTCCTGACTCGGATCAATCTGCTGGCGGTACCAATTCAAAAAATCGCCTGGTGTCCCGATTGTAAAAGGGGTGTTACCAGTCAGATTGGTGTTATCCAAAAAATGTTCACGGTCTAAGGTTACAAAAAAATCACAGGCGCCTGGCTGCCCAAAAGGATCTACATTTTCTCAACTTTACCCATATTAAAGATCATCCGCCTCTCACTGCTTAAGGTTAATGCAGCACGAAGTTCACATTTGTTCCAGAATTGTACGAATAGGGAAGAGGGCTGGATGATTAAAATCCCACACGCCGGAGAGGGCAGCTTTCCCAGGGTCTTTATCAGGCTCTTCAAATGTTGCCAGGAATGCATGAATTTCGGCTTTACCATGTTTATGTGCCAGTGGCGCAGGCCTGGCATGGCTTTCGTTTAGATTAGCTACGGCTTGATCTATATAGATTGCCGCATGTGAGGAAAGAGGATCGGCAACGGTAGTTTCCAACAGCAATTCCTCCAACGCGCCGGAGCGGTCGTTACCGGGTGTGATTACAACCGCAAGCTTTAATCCATCTCGGATAATAAACTTTTCTCCAGCCGGCGGAACTGGCAGTCTCGCGTTTTCTAATGCCGAACATATAGATTGGAATGCCCCGGCGGGATTGTCATCTGCGTCACGAATAATGACTATGGAGACAACAGAAATATAATTCGTTTGTTTGATCAATGCATTCAAGTTTACAGCTAACTTCGTTTTGCCACCAATCGGCATAACCTGGATATCAGAAATTCCCAAGTGGAAAAACCAGGCATTAAAGAAATCTCGTTCATGGTTGCCTTCCACAATCAGCAACTTGGTTTTCTGAATCTCATTATCTTTGGGCATCAGCGCACCTCCTGATCGGAGGCGAGCGCTGCAACAAGTTCATCAGCAGTATAATCGGTTACGATGGTTTTCCCGTCTCGTAAATCGAGTCTGAAAAGACGCAGCTCTTTCTGATTAGCTTGCGATTGAGCGATTTGAGATGCAGCATATAAGCATTCATCGTTGTGCGTGGCAGCAAAGACCTGGATATCCAGCTCTATGGCTATCTTGAAGATCATATTCCATAACGAGGGAAGAACGGAGTAGTGCAGTCCATTTTCAATTTCGTCAATCAATATAATGCCGCCCTGATTATTTGCCATGGCGGTGGCGATGGATAACATCCGTACCATGCCTTCTCCCATGAGCGGAACAGGAACCAGATGTCCTTCACCCATATCCCCATAAACCATACTTCCTTTTCCACTGGCAAGCACAGTCAGCCTTTTTAGCCGAGGGTCTACTGTGCGCAATGCTCCTTCAACTTCATGATGGCGGTTTGCTTTTTCAAGGCGGCTGAAACGCTCAGCCTCATCTTGCGGGTTGGATATGCCTTTGGAAGGGATGAAGGCGATGGGGCGAAGCCGCTCGACAATACGCTTGGCTTTAGGGGTAATTTGTTTTCTGGATCTCGATTTTAGTGCTGTAACCTTGTTTTCAATCCAATCATTTTCTAATTGGTGTTTGAAAAACAATCCTTTGGTTTCATCAAGAAGGTCTCTTCCTTCAATTACAGAAGTGGCATTTAACGATTTTGGACTACCCGTTATCGGTTCGATGATAAGATTATGCGAGAAAGCATACGAAGAAATTGGTTGGGACTCTACAGTCTGAATTGAAATCGATGATGCATGCTCCCAATTATAGAAATATGAATCCCAAAGATCCTGGTTTTCATCACCAGGTTTGTATCCGCGCTGTTCATTCAGAAGAACGAGGACTTCACGCGGATTTATTGGAAAACATAACAACATGATTGCTTCGAGGATAGCTGTTTTACCCGCATTATTCCGTCCCATAAGAATATTGAACTGTCCACAATCCTTTAATACGACATCCTTGTGACTTCGAAAATTCTGAATGGATAAAATTTTAATCATCGATTACCTCCTATGGACATTTCTTCCCCAATCCTGCTTTAATTACCCTCATTTCCCAGATGTTAAGTCTTGAAAAAATTTACATAAATAGAGTAATTTGATATCGTCATCGCAAAGAATATTGCCTACCAATAAATGTTCCATCTCATTCTAATTTTATCATTCTTTATTAAACATTGGATGATAGCAAGTAAATTATTAATCACACAATCAAACAGCATACCCATTAATTATAAATATGTTCCCTTGCCTTAAACGCAAACATTCCGAACGCCTCAGGCTTCGGAATGTTCTTTGTAGGTGCCCCCATACGGACGCCATCCATAGGCATAAATTCGTTATGGGTGTTTTTT
>JBAXBF010000195.1:0-6183 GCA_037142095.1 Chloroflexota bacterium | reverse complement strand
TTGATGAGCGTAAAAGCGCTGAGTTGCGATTATGGCAACTTGATCAAAGAAATTGTAGCAGTCGACCCTGCAACCGTTAAATTCTCGATGTGCGCTCCTGATCCAGCATTTCCTCAGAAGGCAGCTTTCTCTGCTTTCGGCATCCGTTCCAAAGCTAATATCGAAGCTACGGGCGGTGGTGGTGAAATTTTAGAGAAACCGATTGGTACTGGTGCGTATAAGATCGAGTCCTGGAAACGTGGTGACAGCATTACCATGGTCCGTAATGATGAATATTGGGGTAAAAAGGGTATTGCACAGAAACTGGTCTTCCGCTGGAGTCCTGAAGCCGCTCAGCGCTTGTTAGAGTTGGAATCGGGTACGGTTGACGGTATTGACAATCCCGGTCCGGATGATTTCGAGAAAATCAAGAATAATCCCGACCTGCAGTTAATTGATCGTGAAGCATTGAATGTCATGTTCATCGCCTTGAACAATACCAAACCGCCATTTGATAACGTCAAAGTGCGCCAGGCGATCGCGATGGGAATCGACCGCGAACGTATCGTAAAGACATTCTACCCGGCTGGATCTGTAGCTGCGTCTCATTTCACTCCCTGCGCTATTGAAAATGCATGTGCCGGTGAAGAATGGTATAAGTTTGACGCTGCAAAAGCTAAAGCGTTGTTAAAAGAAGCTGGATTTGAGAATGGCTTCGAAACCAAGCTTTACTATCGCGATGTCGTGCGTGGTTACTTACCCCAGGTTGCTCAGGTTGCTCAAGACATTCAGGATCAACTTCAGAAGAACTTGAATATCAAAGCAACAATCGAAGTCCAGGAATCTGGTACGTTAATTGACAATGCACAATCAGGACGATTAGAGATGTACTTGCTTGGTTGGGGAGCCGACTATCCGCACATAACTAACTTCCTGGATTACCACTTCGGAAAATCTCAAAAGATGTTTGGTGATTCATACCCTGACATTTATAATCTTTTAGTAGAAGGTGCGAAGATCTCCGATACGAAGAAAGCTGAACCAATTTACGCTAAGGCAAATAAAGCAATCAAAGATCTGGTTCCGATGGTTCCAGTGGCTCATGGTGGTTCAGGTGTGGCTTTCCGCAAGGACGTCAAGAACGCCCATGCCAGTCCATTGACCAACGAATACTTTGGTGTGATGGATCCCGGTGGACGCGATACCTTCGTCTGGATGCAAAACGCTGAACCAATTTCACTTTACTGCAATGACGAAACCGACGGTGAAAGTCTGCGCGCATGCGAGCAGGTCATCGAATCGTTACTTGCCTTTGAACCAGGCGGTACAAAGGTTGAACCTGCTTTAGCAGAATCTTGTGACCCGAATGCAGATCTGACGGAATGGGTTTGCAAACTACGCAAGGGCGTCAAATTCCACGACGGCGCTGAACTGCACGCTAATGATGTCGTTATGTCATGGGGTGTAGCTTGGGATGCAGCCAACAAATTCCACAAGGGAAATACTGGAGCATTCGAATACTTCAGTACTCTTTGGGGAAGTTTGCTTAACGTTCCTCCTGCGAAGTAAAAGATAGATAATAATATATATTTATCTCCCCCGCTTGGTATCAAGCGGGGGAAATAGCTTTTTTTCGATAATTCGGAAGTAGAGCACTAGTGATTATTGTTTTACAATAGATCAGGAATTTAAATGACCAATTATTTACTGCGACGAATATTATTAGCCATCCCAGTGCTCCTTGGCATTTTAATTGTTACTTTTACCCTCGCCCGCATGATTCCGGGAGACCCTTGTAAAGCGATTTTGGGTGAGAAGGCAACCAAGGTGGTTTGTGATCGATTCATGGAAGAAAAAGGGTTCAATAAGCCTATTTATATTCAATTGGGTATTTATATGAACGAGATGATCCATGGGGATTTCGGGGACTCAATCCGTTACAGCCGCCCTGTAACACTCATCCTTATGGAACGTCTCCCAATGACGATAGAATTGGGTATTTTTGCGATAATTCTTGCTACCATTATCGGTATTCCCCTAGGTATCATCTCTGCAATTAAACGTAATTCAATCATTGATGTCATCACCATGGTGATTGCTAACGTCGGTGTCTCTATGCCAGTATATTGGCTTGGGTTAATGCTTGCTTATATTTTTGCTTTACAACTTAAAGGAACCCCCCTCTGGCTTCCACCATCTGGCAGATTAACATCCGGACTAACTTCAATTCCTTTTTATCAGGTTTATGGATGGGCTATCAGCAAAGGATCTGCCACATCCTATATTTATGAATTTATTTCTAACCTTTATATTTTTAATGCGATCATTACTGGTCAATGGATGGTATTGGGAGATACGATAAAACATTTGATTCTCCCTGTAGTAGCATTGAGTACAATTCCAATGTCAATTACTGCCCGCATGACGCGTTCCAGTATGCTTGAAGTGCTTGGTCAGGATTATGTCCGCACTGCACGCGCAAAAGGTCTTTTTGAGAGTGTCGTAATTTTAAAGCATGCGTTGCGAAATGCGTTGCTACCGGTTGTAACCATCATCGGACTTGAACTCGGCAATATTTTTGCTGGAGCAGTTCTAACTGAAACGATTTTCGGTCTAGCTGGTGTTGGCCGGATGTTGTTCGAAGCTATCACCGCTCGCGATTATCCCATTGTACAGGCTTTTACCTTGGTAATTGCGATTGGTTACGTTATGATGAACCTAATCGTTGATGTTTCGTATGCGTTCATCGATCCTCGGATTAAATTGGAGTAACCATTTCCGGATATGACAGTAATTTCTCAGCCTCTATCCAATCCATCTAATAAACCTATCGAGCGATCTAAGATCGATTATCGTGAAAACAGTTTGTGGCGGTTGACTCTACGGCGTATCTTACGCCAACGTTCTGCAGTCATCGGACTATCAATTCTTGCGTTTTTAATTCTTGTTGCTATTTTTGCACCCCTTATCGCCCCATATGACCCTGAAGAAGTTCTCATCGGTAAGGAAGATATTACCAAGAGGCAAGCTCCTTGTATTCACATATTTGGTTGTCCTCCTGATAAACCACAGCATATTATGGGAATAGATGGAAATGTAAGAGATGAATTCAGCCGAGTAATTTTTGGTACTCGAGTTTCCTTATTCATTGGTCTTACCACCATAGGTTTCGCAATTATAATTGGAAGCAGCCTTGGTGCAATTGCAGGATATGCTGGGGGGTGGATAGATAATGTCATCATGCGGATAATGGATGTTGTACTAGCATTCCCATCTTTGTTATTAGCAATTGCAATTGTGAGTGTATTGGGTGCTGGGTTGCAAAATGCTCTGCTAGCAATCGCTATCGTTAATATCCCCCGTTATGCTCGTGTTGTTCGGGCAAGTGTGCTTTGTGTTAAAGAACTCGATTACGTCTCTGCTTCACGGTCGCTTGGAGCCAGTCCAGCCAATATTTTGTTCGTTCGCATTCTTCCAAACTCACTCCCTCCACTGATTGTACGTGCAACTTTGGGAATTGCGGAAGCGATTTTAGAAGCAGCCGCCCTATCATTTTTAGGACTGGGAGCACAACCACCGACACCAGAATGGGGTTCGATGCTCGGCGGAGAACGCAATCAAGTTTTTACTGCACCTCACCTAGTGTTTTACCCAGGTATTGCTATTATGATCACAGTTCTTGCATTCAACTTATTTGGAGATGGATTACGCGATGCAATAGATCCACGGTTGGCACAACAAGGAACCGAAGGGTAAAATATTCATTGATGATCATTTTTTTCATTTTCGATTAGAGGACAACCGACTACTTGGTTATTCCATCTTAGCCGAAGGTTTTCCAGCTAAAATGCCAGATTTAATATCCAGCTTACAAGGAAGTGATCTTGGGCTTCTACGAATTATTGCAGAACGACGAGGTATCGTTTTTAACGCGCCAGATGCGCATATCGGATTACAACGATTAATACCTCAATTACTTAATCGTGAGAACCTCAATGAGGTTTTGGATTCGTTACCCAGTGAAGTACGCGCCGCATTAGACGATCTTATCGAAAATGAAGGTAGACTACCCTGGTCATTTTTTATTCGCCGTTACGGTGAAATACGTCAGATGGGTGCAGGTAAACGTGATCGAGAGAGACCAGACCTCAATCCTATTTCAACAACTGAGGTTCTTTGGTATCGCGCTTTGATCGCTCGCTCATCATTTGATTCGTCCGAAGGGCTGACAGAATACGCTTACATTCCTGATGATATTATCGCCTTCTTACCGACCTCCGAGCGTGGCACTACTATTATTTTGGGGCGTCAAGCTACTCCGACAGAATGTTCTTATAAGCAAATTGTTTCTGGTGAAATTCTTAATGACGCATGCACCTTACTTGCAGCAACTCGGATTGGTCTGGTTCCAAGCGAATATCAATTACACACGAGTCCTTCCCTGATCCGGGCTATACTCACCAATACCGGCATCTTATCCATTGATGAGATATTAGATGCAGATAAAACCCGTCGTTTTTTAGAGGCGAATCGAAATGAAGCTCTTGCGGGAATGACACAGGCATGGATGCATTCTAACATCCATGATTTAGGGATGATATCTTCTCTTGTTCTTGAAGGAGAATGGGAATACAATCCCCACAAAGCTAGACAAGCCATAATCGATTTTCTTTCGCGTGTTCCAAGAGAAACATGGTGGAGTATTCCTGCCTGGATAGCTTCGATTCGCCAACGATATCCGGATTTTCAACGTCCATCTGGAGATTATATTTCATGGTATATTCGTGATACTAAGAGTGGGGAATTTCTAAGTGGATTTGAGCATTGGGATGATGTTGACGGCGTTTTTTTACGTTATATGCTCACAGGACCCCTTCATTGGTTAGGTATTGTTGATATAGCTGGTCCAGAAGAAAACGTTCAACCGACTTCATTTCGTCTCTCTCGCCTTTCGGAGGATTTATTGCACGGTAAAACTCCGCACGGATTATCTCTTGAAGATGATGCAATAATCGTCAAATCAGACGCACACATTCTTGTAACAAATAAAACCCCCAGATCCGTACGTTATCAAGTGGCACGTTTTACGGTTTGGGAAAAAGAAAAACAAGGGGTATATAATTACCGAATAACCCCTAAATCTTTACTCCGAGCTTCTCATCAAGGTTTAACAATCAATCATTTACTGGTATTATTAAATCGTCATGCTAAGAACATTCCGCCCTCTCTGGTAAAAGCACTAAAAAGATGGGAAGAAAGAGGAACAGAAGTAAAAATACAAACAGTAACTATTTTACGGTTGTCTAATACAGATATTTTACAAAGCCTGAATAATTCACGAGCTGCTCAGTTTTTTAGTGAAGCGTTAAATCAAAAAGATGTCATTATTAATAATGATGGTGAAACCAAAGTATTAGAATTATTAGCAGAAATGGGATATTTAGGCGAATTGGAAAACTGAATAATGCCAAAAACCATTCTAACCCCAATCCTTATCGAAGGATCTCCCAACATAATACAATTACGTTTTTCAGACACATCAACTAAGCAACTAGCTGTGAATCAACGGTTGGGTAATGAAGAGATGGGAAAATTATTGAGCTGTGTAATATCTCCAGGTCCAATCGTTAAAATTGGGCATCCTCAATGGTGGCATCTTACACCCATGCTGAAACATTGCATACGCAGTTCGAAAACTAATACAAATGCTGATTTATTAGAAAATATTTACAAGGATGCAGAATTATATCTTGTCCAGGTTTCTTGTGCTTTCCAATCTGATATAGAACGTCCAGTAGAATATGCTCGCCTGACTACTTATTTGCGCCCTCAATCTGGACAAAAGAATCCTGTTGCATTAGATATTTATCCGCGGCAAGTCCATTCGCCGGACAAAATCAATACACAAACCGAGGTAAAGATCACTTCAAGCTTAACCTTTACAGATAATGAGTGTAATAATATACCTGACGATTGGATAAATATTGTATTTAACACTCTTCCTCCAATTATCAATGGAAATATAACTGGCGAATCGGCTCCTTATTGGGAATTTTTAAAATTTAACTCTCAACAGCTTTTTGACAGCCGTTTCGGATATCTGATCATAAAAAAGCCTCGTATAGCTAAAGCAGTTCGGATCATAATAGATATCTCAACTCAAGTACGCACACCCTTTGGATTATTAATTGCAGAAAGCAAAGA
>JBAXBF010000194.1:0-6192 GCA_037142095.1 Chloroflexota bacterium | reverse complement strand
TTTTCCTCTTGACAGTCTGACCTATGGTTTTATAATACATTTTCAATGTGGTGGGGAATAACAAGCTTCCCTAGGCAAAACGAGGATAAATTTGGAAAATTGGTTTACAACAGAGATTTTAATCAGCGCACTGCTCATCTTTTCTTTGCGCGTGGTGGATATGAGTCTGGATACGGTGCGCGTGCTTTTTGTGATGCGCGGCAGAAAGGGGGTCGCCTGGGTCATCGGTTTCATCCAGTCGCTCGTGTTTCTGGTCGCCTTCACCTCGGCTTTGAAAAATATCACCAACCCGCTGTCTTTTTTGGCGTATGCCGCCGGCTTCGCCACGGGAAACGTGGTCGGGATTTGGATCGAAGATAAACTGGCGATCGGCTACACTTATTTACGCATCATCAGCCCCTGTTTCGGCAACAAGATTGCCGAGCAATTGCGCACGCAGGGCTTCGCGATAACGGAGATTTCAGGACGCGGCAAGGATGGCATGGTCAACATCCTCAATTGCAGCGTCCTGCGCCGCCAGGCGGGGAAAGCCATCCAGACCGTCCAGGAAATTGACCCGGATGCCTTTATCACCAGCCAGGAAACAAGTGCCATTCACCGGGGATTCTGGCGCGCCTGACGCCGACCAATGAGCATACAGAGTTTCTTTCCCATTTCTGATCTTCTCACTTCAGCCATATTATTGAAGGCGATAATTTCGTTCATCATTCTCCTGGGTATCGGGCTTTTACGCCATTTCATTCTCAGGATCATTTTACTACGCCTCGAAACGCCAGAACAACGCTACCAATGGAGCAAGGGCATCCAGACGGCGTCTATCGTATTGGCAATTGTTTCGATTGGTCCCATCTGGATTGCTGGTTTTCAAAACGCCGCCACTTATTTGGGACTTCTCACGGCAGGATTGGCAATCACCCTGCAAGAGGTTATCCAAAACATAGCAGCCTGGATCGCGATCCTATTCATCCGTCCCTTCAAGGTCGGCGACCGCATCCAGATCGGCACATACACCGGCGATGTTATCGATCTGGGCGTGCTGCAATTTACGTTAATCGAAGTGGGTAATTGGGTGGACGCCGATCAAAATACGGGCAGGGTGCTGCGGATTCCCAACAACATGGTCTTCAAGCAAGTGCTGGCGAATTATTACAGCGGGGTGGACTTCATCTGGAACGAGATCGCGGTATGCCTGACGCATAACAGCAACTGGCAAAAGGCAAAGGAGCTGCTGGAAGAAATCGCCGCCAGACACGGGAATGACATCAAAGACAGCGTCCAGCAGCAGATGAACACGGTCACCAACCAGTATCTGGTAAATCACAGCAGCCTGTCTTCTTCGGTTTTTACCAGTATCACAGAGAAGGGAATCGTCCTCACCATTCGTTATATTTGTGAGCCGCGCCAGCGCCGTAACAGCGCGCAAGTGATTTGGGAAGAGATATTGACGGCGTTCTCAGGATATGCAGATATCGTGTTTGTTCAAAAATAGCGTTATGATCCAAAGGATTCCATGAAAAAATTCAAAGTTGCCCTGACTGCCAATATGAATACCAATGCCCCTCATTTCGCAGACATGCCTGAGGACTATTGGGCTGATTTAGACTCGCAAAAGACAATCAACGCCCTGGTAGAAGCCATTCGCTGCGGGGGGCATGTCTGCGAGTTTCTGGAAGGGGACATCGGCTTTTACGATTCGGTGCGCAAGTTCAATCCCGATATTTGCTTCAATATTGCCGAGGGGCATTTTGGAGATGCACGCGAGTCGCATGTGCCAGCCATTTTGGAGATGCTGCGCATCCCCTATACCGGTTCAAAAGTCTTTACGTTGGCATTGGCGTTGGATAAACCGATGACGAAGCGCATCCTGCACTGGCATGAATTACCCACCCCGCGTTTTCAGACCTTTGAGCGCGCCGATGAGCCGCTGCACGATGATATGGAATTTCCCTTATTTGTCAAACCCAGCCATGAAGGCACGGGGATGGGCGTTTCGATCAAATCCATCGTGCGTAATGAAACCGAATTATACGAGCAGGTCAGCTACATGATGGATCGTTATAAGCAAACTGCTCTGGTGGAGCAATATATCGATGGACGTGAAGTAACCGTCGGCTTGGTGGGTAATCTGACGGGTCCCGTGGCACGCCGTGTACCCGATGACAGCCGTGCCCGCCGGATCGAAGCCGGGCTGCGCTTCCTGCCTCCGATGGAAGTCAACCTGCAGCCTTATCTGGATACAGACGGGGTCTATTCCAACCGGCTCAAAGTCGAGTTGGCGGATCAGTTAGAGTACCTCTGCCCGGCACCGATCGAGGATGAGTTGGTCGATGAACTTAACTGGCTGACGGCAGCCGTGTTCCGCGTGGTTGGGGCGTTAGACGTTGCGCGGGTGGATTTTCGCCTCAATGTCCACGAAAACTGGAAGCCCTACATTTTGGAAATCAACCCCCTGCCTGGGCTTTCTCCGGGTGTCTCCGATCTGGTCATCGAAGCCGCCGCCGAGGACATCGACCATACCGAACTGGTTAACCTGATTCTGGATACAGCCCTGGCACGCTACCAATTGATATAACTGTTGAAATCCTTTCGTTTACGTGGTAAGATTAGCACTGTTAATAGAATGATGTTTACAGTGTTTTATTTGCGCGTCAAGATTAGGAGATATGATAAAAATGGAAATCATAGCTGAATTAAAAAATGGAACGGAAGTTTTGGCAAAATTTCTAGTTGCAGCCAAAGAATTCAAGACCGGTTCACGCGGTTATTTCGCCAATGGCAAAGCCGAATTTGATGGGAAACGCTATCAAATCCAAATCCAGTTAGTAGAGATTGGCAGCAAAAAGGAGAAAACCGAGGACGCATGACATCTTCAGAATCGACAAATAAAGACACCTCATCCTGGCTTGATACACCCCTCCTGGAAAAGATTCATCTTAACTGGGAAATTATCATCTTTGCTCTCATCGTCCTCCTGGCAGTCTCCAGCCGTTTTTATGAACTGGGTTTGCGCGTCATGAGCCATGATGAAAGCCTGCATACCTACTACTCTTGGAAACTATACCGGGGGGAGGGCTACCAGCACACACCGATGATGCATGGTCCTCTCCAATTTCACTTGATTGCCTTCAGTTATTTCCTTTTTGGTGACAGTGACTTTACGGCGCGCCTGCCGCACGCCATTGCAAGCATCCTGTCTGTCATCTTCTTGTGGAATTTCCGGCGTTACCTGGGTAAGATCGGAACGCTGGTAGCAGCGGGTCTTTTCGTCATTTCCCCATATCTGCTCTATTACGGGCGTTATGCCCGCAATGAAGCCTTTGTGGCGCTTTTTGGGTTAATGACGTTGTGGGCTGTGCTCAGGTACTTTGAAAGCGGCGAACAGCGTTATCTCTACTGGCTGACGGCTGCTACAGTGCTTCACTTCAGCGTCAAAGAAACCTCCTTTATTTACACCGCACAGCTCTTACTCTTTTTAGGTTTCTTCTTCCTCAACCGAATTCTGCGCCAGAACTGGCAATATCGCAAACTCTTTGTTATCTTCCTGATCCTAACCGTCTTCTTGTTTGGTGGCGCGCTGGCAGCGAAGATAATTACCGGTCAGGCTGCTCCCGCGGCGAGTAGTGAAGGCGTCATTTCACCCGCAGTTCCGAACCAACCCGTAGCAGCCGCGGCAAGTGCGATACCGAATACTGCCTTGCTCGCCTTAATCGCTCTGGGTGGAGCAGCATTTTTAGCGGCGTTATATTTCCTGCTGCGCGGTTATACCATGGCGCGCCTGCGCGAAGAGCGCTCTTTTGGCATGATGCTGCTGGTCTTCACCCTGGTATTGCCCCATCTCGTGGCTTTCCCAGTAAGTTTGATGGGCTGGTCACCGACCGACTACTCAGCCCAAGGGCTGACGCATACCGCCATCTTCCTCGTCCCAATCGGACTGATTTCTATCGGAATCGGGCTGTGGTGGAACTGGAAAGTCTGGCTGCGCTGCGCCGCCATTTTCTACAGTATTTTTATCGTTTTCTATTCCACCATCTTCACCAACGGCGCCGGATTCTTCACCGGTATGGTTGGGTCGTTGGGTTACTGGATCGAGCAGCAGGGTGTACAGCGCGGCAGCCAACCCTGGTATTATTATCTCCTTGTCCAGGTACCGATGTATGAATATCTGCCTTTTATCGGCGCCATCTTCGCAACTTTGTACTTTTTCCTACAAGGCAAACCGGAAGAGGTAGAACTGCCGCAGACACGCCAATTATCGAGCGAAAACATCGATGAAAAAGCACCCGCCATCCCTTTACTCATTTTCTGGTGGATAACCAGTTTCGCCGCCTTTTCATACGCCGGAGAAAAGATGCCCTGGCTGACGGTTCACATAACACTGGGTATGGTTCTGCTCACTGGTTGGGGTATCGGACAAGTGATCGAGAAATTCGACTGGAGTGCCTGGAAAGAGCATCAAGGCTGGGTAACCATAGGGGTACTGCTGGTCTTTTTGCTCAGCCTGCCGACAGTTGTGTTTGCCTGGCTGGGTCCAAACCCACCCTTTCAAGGCAAAGAACTGGGACAACTGCAAACAAGTTCGTTATTCTTGACCGCTTTGTTCACTGTCCTGATCAGCGGCTGGGGTTTATGGCGGCTTTCTAAGAAATGGATGCCAGAAGACTTCACGCGCTTGCTCGGCTTAATTGTGTTTGGCGGATTGGCCATATTAACAGTGCGGTCGTCTGTTCTTGCAAACTATATTAACTACGACCAAGCCAATGAATATTTGGTTTATGCGCACAGCGCGCGGGGTGTCAAAGACGTTCTTTCTCAGGTGCAAAATTTGTCTTTTCGGACGACCGATGGATTGGCAATCCAGGTCGGTTACGATGATGACACTTCCTGGCCAATGACCTGGTATCTGCGCAATTTTATCAACCAGCGATATTATGGAAATACGCCAGGCAAGGAACTGCGCGAGATACCCGCCATCATCGTTGGCGATAATAATTACGGCAAGATGGAGCCAATTGTCGCCAAGTCGTTTTACCGCTTCGACTATATCCGCATGATTTGGCCCAATCAGGATTACTTCAATCTTGACTGGAACCGCCTCAAGAATGCCGTTACCAACCCACAGGTGCGAGCCGCCATTTTCGACATCTGGTTAAACCATGATTTCAAGGCGTACGGAATAGCCACCAATCAGGATACCGCTATCAATAACTGGAATCCCGCCGATCGTATGCGTCTCTATCTGCGCAAGGATGTTGTCTCGAAGATTTGGGAATATGGGGCTGTACCGAGCAAGGAAGAAACAACTGTTGATCCTTACGAGAAAAACCACCTCACCCTGGCTGCCGATCGTGTGATTGGCGTCAATGGAAAAGAGCCAGGTCAATTCCAAGCTCCGCGCAGTGTCGCCATTGCTAAGGATGGTTCCTTCTTTGTGGCAGATAGCGGCAATCACCGCATCCAACATCTGGACCCCGAAGGCAAAGTCATCAAAGTATGGGGAAGTTACGGTGAAGGGCAAAATGCCACTAACGGCACATTCAATGAACCCTGGAGTATCGCAATAGGACCAGACGGTTCTGTTTTCGTCGCCGACACCTGGAATCACCGTATTCAGAAATTCACACCCAACGGCGAATTTATCAAGACATGGGGGCGCTTCGGACAAGCAGAATCACATGAATCTTTCTGGGGTCCGCGCGATGTTACCATTGATGCCAAAGGACGCGTCTTCATCACCGACACGGGCAATAAGCGCATTGTCGTCTTCGACACGGATGGAAAATACATCACCGAATTTGGCGGTGCAGGTATGGAACCCGGAAAATTTGATGAACCAGTGGGCGTCCGGATCGACTCTGAAGGGCGGGTTTATGTAACCGACGCCTGGAACCAACGCATCCAGTCATTCACTGAAAGCAGCCCGAATGTCTTTACCCCATTGAAACAATGGGAAGTTTCCGCCTGGTATGGACAATCATTGGATAATAAGCCTTACTTGACCATCGACGAGAAGAATAATATCTACATCAGTGATCCAGAGGCTTACCGTATCATCGAATTTACACCAGATGGACAGTACGTCCGTTCTTGGGGCGATTTCGGAAATAGCATGGATACCTTCGGCATCACCAACGGTTTAACTGCCGACAAGAAAGGCGGTATCTGGCTCAGCGATGCAGGTAATCACCGCTTGAT
>JBAXBF010000193.1:0-6212 GCA_037142095.1 Chloroflexota bacterium | reverse complement strand
CAAAACTACATCATTCCAACCAAGCAGCGACCGAAGAATCTCTCTTGCCTTATGAAAACCTGGGCATTTGAGCAAATCTACGCGTTCTAAGACAGACACTAAAGATCTACCTCCGGCAGCGTTGAACCAGCACGTCAAGGTAGGGGCACGGGGATTACTCGCTGACCTCAATACATGGCGCAAACCCCGTGCCCCTACGGATGGTTCGCACACCCACGTTCACCAATACCCTAAAGGTCGAAGAGAAGAAGACCTTTAGGGTCTAGGATGCCAGTTTCCTGGGTATGATCGGGCGGGCGATAAATCCAAGTTTGAGATGTGATTGATTTATTTCAAGGTTAATCAAAAAACTGCCTACAGAAGAATGTAAAAAGCGATTAAAATGATAAGGGTAAAAACAATCAACGTTAACAGGAATAAGATGCCATGCACAAAATCTCAGAGGCAAGAACCAGAAATGAATTGATTGATCCCGACTTAGAGAAAGTCGGCTGGAATTTTCATAACCACCAGCTCATCCGGACGGAAATTCCCGTGGATGGTTACGATAAAAATCCAGCGAATGGGGTCACCGATTATTGCCTGTACCACCCAAATGGCGAGGTGATTGCCGTGGTCGAGGCGAAGCATACCACCCATGACCCGCGCCTGGCACAGCAGCAGGCTGAGCATTATGTTACCGAGATCGAAAAGCACCAATCTTTTCGCCCGTTCGTGTTCCTCGCCAATGGAAGAGAAATCTATTTCCAGCAGGTAGGCATCTCCCCCAAGCGCCTGGTCTATGGATTCTTTACCCCCGATGACCTTGAGCGTCTTTTATTCTTGCATCAAAACAAGCGACCTCTGGCTGAAATTGCGATTGACAACAGGATAACGGATCGAACCTACCAGCATGAAGCCATCCGGCGCACCGCTGAAGCATTTGAACAGGGCAAGCGCAAAGCCCTGCTGGTCATGGCAACCGGCACCGGCAAGACACGCACCGCGATGTCGGTAATCGATGGTTTCCTACGGGCAAACCAGGCACGCAATATCTTGTTTGTGGCTGACCGGGATGCGCTCGTCGGGCAAGCCCAAACAGACGGTTTCAAGAAGTTCCTACCCGCCGAACCCTGCGACCGCATCCTCAGCGGCAAGATCGATACCTCTAAACGACTCTATACTGCCACCCTGCAAACCCTGGGCAATTGTTTCCAGAAATTCAGCCCCGCTTTTTTCGATCTGATCATCTTCGATGAAGTTCACCGTTCGATTTTCAATAAGTACAGTGACGTCATCCAGTATTTCGATGGGCGCATGATCGGCTTGACCGCCACCCCGGCCCAGTTTATCGACCGCGATACATTCCGCGTGTTCGATTGTTCGGACGGCAAACCGACATACCTTTATACCTATGAGCAAGCCATCCAGGACGGCTATCTTGTGGATTATAACCTGTATGCCGCCCAGACGAAATTCCAGCGCAAAGGGATCAAAGGTGTGGACTTATCCGAAGAAGAGCGCAATAGCCTGATTGAACAGGGATACGATCCGGATGAGATTGACTTTGAAGGCACCCAACTGGAAAAGGACGTCAGCAATAAGGATACCCTGCGTAGACAATGGGAAGAAATCTGGAACGTTTGCTTGAGAGACGAGTCGGGACAATTGCCCGGCAAGACGATCATTTTTGCCATGACCCAGGCACATGCCCTGCGCCTGAACGAAGTCTTTGAAGAGATGTATCCCCAGTTTCCCGAGCTGACGCGGGTGATCACCTGCCAATCGGAATACCGCGGGACACTGGTGAATAGATTCAAGAACGACGAGAAGCTGCGCATCGCCATCTCGGTCGATATGCTGGATACGGGCATCGACGTGCCGGAGGCGGTCAATCTGGTTTTCATGAAACCTGTCCAATCGCGCATCAAATTAGAGCAGATGATCGGGCGCGGCACGCGCAGCCAGGCTGCCTGCCGGATGCTTCACCTGCTGCCCAACGGCGAAAAGAAAAATTTTCTGGTCATCGATTTCTGGGAAAACGACTTTAACAAGTCAGCCGAGGAAACGGTGGCACAGGAAATGCCGGTGCTGGTCTCCATTTTCAACACCCGTTTGAAGCTGTTGGATACTTATCTGAGTGAGCAACAAAACCAGGAATGTAAAGAAGTGATCGCGGCTCTCAGGGCGCAGATTGGGCGCATCCCGGTCAATTCATTTTCGGTGAAAAAGGTCTATCTGGAAATCGAAGAAGCCTGGCAAGATTCGTTTTGGGGATATTTACATCCCTCAAAAATTGAATTTCTGCGGATGAAGGTGGCGCCCTTATTACGGCTGGCACCCGATGTAGATGTGGCGGCTGAGACGTTCACCAGCAAAATTGAGCGCCTCAAATGGTACCGGCGCACCGAGCGCAACACCGATACCCTGATGGCGTCGATTGCCGAGGACGCCGCCTGCCTGCCGGACTTCGTGGTTCAGGATCCCGCCTTATCTCCCTTGGTGCAACGCTGCACTCCCGAAGCGCTGTCCAACGCCAGCACCGCAGAATTGAGCGAGGTTGATCAGAAGCTGGGACCTCAGATGAAGAATAAACGGCGTCTGGATTCGTTCTTGACGCTTGACCTGGCGGATCAGATCGCCTTAAGCGGTTATATCATGCTCACCCGCAGCGGCGAAAAGGTGTATGTGAAAGAATACCGCCAGCGCGTGGAGCAGCGCATTTTTGCCCTGGTGGAAGATCATCCTGCGCTGCAAGCTATTGGGCGCGGGGAAGCGGTGGATGAACGCCTGCTGCTGGAACTGGAACGCACCTTGCAGCATGAACTGCTGCAAAGCGATCTGGAAGTGACGCCGGAGAATATCCGCCGGGCGTACGGCGTTAAAATGGGCAGCTTCCTGGAACTCTTGCGCCTGGTGCTGGCGCTGGATGCCATCCCAGATTACCAGACCATCGTGGGACACCAATTCCAGCAGTTCATCACCACCCACAACTACAACGCCGACCAGATTCGCTTCCTATATGCCGTTCAGAGCGTCTTTCTGCAAAAACGCAGGCTGGCTCTGGTGGATTTCTACCAGGAGCCGCTCACTCATTTTGGGGCGGACGCGGTGGATCGCTGGTTTAGCCATCAAGATATTCAAGAAGTGTTAGGATTAGCTCAAGAACTCACACTTGGGGATATGTGATTGTTAAAGACGATAATAACCTCAGTTTTTATCTTACTGTTATCCAGAAATGAAAGGCAAAAGGAGCCATAATTATATGGGACAACAAAATTTACCTGAAAATAGACAAGAGCCTTGGCGCTATTTGTTTCAATTCATAGCGCTTTTGATACTACCATTAATACCAATTCTGAGCGGAATATTTACTGAGGATAAGGTCCATTTTTATACAACATTAGGAATACTATTTATTGTTGCATTGGGTTCATTGGCAGCCTTATGGAAAAGCTTGTCAGATTCCAAAAAATTACTTTATATCACAATAATGATTCTCTCAACATTATTTATGATATTTGGTTACAACTTCATAATAACACCCAAATTTGAAATTTCTGTATTTACGGCTGAAGAAAAATCATCTTCAGATCAAATAGATGTCATTGAGGTAACGGATCCTTTAATAACGTTAAATGATCCATCTCAATCCGAAAAATATCCGTATGATTTTTATATAGAAGTCGAAATCCTTCCTGATTTTAAAGTATCTCAATCTTATGGGGAAATTGATCTTCGCATTATCTCGAAAGATAGTTCTAAACATGAAGATTATAAAATATGGGATGTCTTAGATCAACAAACCAAACCAGCAAAAATTAAGATACCTTTATCCGATATTGTGTCTAAAAGTGGCATAAAAAGAAACAAAGATAGCCGTGAAACAAATCTTGGATTATTACCTAGCAATCAGCCTTCGAATGAACCTTCTATTATTCTAAATATTATCCGAAGGGCTGACCCTCAAAACCCCCTATCCACCAAAACAATTAAGATCCGAAATACACCCTGGGAACAAAGAACAGCGATCGCCTCGAGAGAAGGTCACTGGGTTCTAGATTACTCCATTAAAAATCTGGGTAAGGATGGTTCCTTTGGCTATCGGGTAAGCATCGCAAAAGTGGATAAAGGGGTCAGTGCCTCAGAACATGCGTTTTGGAGTGGTGATACGGATTATCTCGATGATTTCAAAACTGATTTGAATGCTGATTTGTTCCTCTTGAAAAATGGTGAGGAACGCGGTGAATCCATCGTGCTGGATGATAATAAAGCTAAAGCACGGGGTAGATATGTAGTGCAAGTATATACCTATAAAAAACTGGATTTTAAATCGGACGATCCTCGTTACGGACCAGATGAAAACCTGAAGAATTTTAATGATTCCTGGTTATTTTCTACTGGAAATGTCCTAACATATGTTGATTGCGATGAGAATGGGAAGAGTTGTTATGATTCTGTCGTCCTCCCCATCGAGGAAATTGGTGTCAGCGCAAAAAGTATCGTTAGTGAACAAAAACTAGACACAGAAAATAAGAGTTCTGCCTTTTTACAGACGGATTCATATCGACTGAATGGATATATTACTAGCCGATATTCGCTGAAATATTCCATTGACCCTCAAAAAGAAGGCTGGGCAGGAGTGTATATCGCCTTCCAAAAACCTGAGGATATTTCCAGCTACCGGTCCATTCGGATGAATATCAAATTTTCGAATGAAAATGCGCCTATCTGGTTTCAGTTAATTTTAAATGGTAAGAAATATCCTGTCCTTTTAGGTCATGGAGATTATGGAAAACCGATTACAACAGAACAATCTATCGTGGTTCCTTTAAGCGGATTCGAAGGTGCCGATCTAAATAATATTGAAGCCCTGTTTTTTGTTTCGGATCAATCGTTAGTACCGACTGCAGAAGAGTATCAATTTACAGTTGGGCAGATTGAGTTCATCAGGTAATAATCCAATATGCTAACCGATTCAAAATTACGTTCACAAGTAGATCAACTCTGGGATAAGTTCTGGACAGGCGGTTTAACGAATCCGCTGGATGCCATCGAGCAGTTTTCTTACCTGCTTTTTCTCAAACGCCTGGATGACAGCGAGAACCAGCGCCAGCGCATGGCAGAACGACTGGGAAATCCATACCAATCCACTTTGCCCCAAGAACAACGCTGGGGTTATTGGACGAATCTCCAAGCCGAGAGCGCATTGCGCCATTTGCGCGAGGTCATCTTTCCTGTGCTGCGCAACATGGGCGGTGCCGGCAGTTCTTTTGAACGCTATATGCAGAATGCGGAATTGAAGATCAACAAACCCAGCCTGCTGATCGAAGCCTGTAAACTGATCGACCAGATGGAGATTGCCGGGCAGCAGCAGGATGTACAGGGCGACTTATACGAGTATCTGCTGAGCAAGCTGAACACCGCCGGACGCAACGGGCAATTCCGCACGCCGCGCCATATCATCCGCATGATGGTGCAGATGATGGCGCCCAAACCCGGCGAGCGCTGCGGTGACCTGGCAGCCGGAACGTGCGGTTTCCTGGTGAATGCTTACCAGTATATCCTCGAGACGCACACTTCGCCCGACATCCTGACTTACGATGATGACGGCTGGGCGCACCATTTGATCGGCGACCGGCTGGAGAAGCAAGAACTGCAAGCCATGAAGAACCCCAAAGCCCTGCGCGGCTTCGACAACGATTCAGGGATGACCATGCTGCGCATCGGCTCGATGAACCTGATGCTGCACGGCATCGAAGCGCCGCAGTTTTTCTATATGGATACCTTATCGAAGGCTTTCCAGGATGAGCGCGATTATGATGTGATTCTGATGAACCCGCCTTTCAAGGGAGCCGTGGATAAAGCCGACTTGAACGAGACACTGCAAGGCGCGGCAACGACCAAATCTGAACTGCTCTTTTTGCACCTGGTGCTGCGGGCGCTGGATATGGGCGGGCGCTGTGCCATCATCGTGCCGGACGGAGTGTTGTTCGGCTCCAGCCGGGCGCATGTCGAGATGCGCAGAAAGCTGGTCGAGGAAAACCGCCTGGATGGGGTGATCTCGATGCCGGGCGGAGTCTTCAAGCCGTATGCGGGCGTCTCGACTGCGGTGCTCTTATTCACCCGCGGCGCCAAGACCGAAAAGATCTGGTTCTATGATATGGCGTCAGATGGTTTTTCGTTGGACGATAAACGCCTGCCGGGGGCGGAGAACGACATCCCCGATATCC
>JBAXBF010000192.1:0-6286 GCA_037142095.1 Chloroflexota bacterium | reverse complement strand
AGGCGCTGGATATTATCGTCATTAAAGACGCGTTTATTCCGTCCAGGCAGACCTAAACCAGCCCCACTGACCACTACTGAACCGGTCAAAGGCATCCGTCCATCCTGGACATCACGCTTCGCTGCAATGGCAGGCTGAATATCTGAACGCCCGACGGCAGCAAATGTCTGTTTTGAGGAAACAAACGATTCCACTGCAGGTACTCCAGCCGCATACAATGCACACAACGCCGCATTTAGACTGGCTAAACCGCCTTTGCGCGGGTGATTGGTTGAAGTATTGGTGATATCATTATGCTCCTTGAGGATGTCCGCAGACAGAGTAGTCAGCACTCGCTTGGGACCGACCTCTACAAACACGCGTCCGCCCAGAGCATAGAGAGTCTCGATGCCTTTTATGAACTGAACCGGTGAGGCTACCTGTGCCGCGAGGATGTCCACAATTTCCTCTCGCGTGTTGGGATATACCTGTCCTGTAACATTGGCAGCAACCGTCATCCGCGGAGACTGGATATTCATCCTGGCGATAACCTGACGCATAGGACCGCTGGCAGGTGCCACAATCTTGGTATGGAAGGCATGCGAAACGGGTATTTTAGTTGCCTGAAAACCCGCCGCAGTAAAGGCTGATATGGCTGTTTCCACTGCAATCGTATTGCCACCGATGACGCACTGGGTTGGGCTGTTGATGTTGGCGATCACGGCATAGCCGGTCAAAGAATTCAGGATGCGTTCCACATCTCCTAAAGGTGCGGATACTGCCGCCATGCAGCCGTTGTCCTCCATAGAAACCTTCACCATCTCCCGTCCGCGGGCGCTGACCACTTCCAATGCTTCGGCAAAGGTCATCACACCAGCCACCACCAACGCAGCATATTCTCCCAGGCTGTGACCGATGACCATGTCCGGCTTGATGCCATATTTTGCCAGCGCACGCATCATGGCAACGTTGGCGGTTAACACCGCAGGCTGGGTGATGGTGGTATTGCGCAGTTCTTTTTCTGCCTGAGCAATCGCATTCTCATCACCATCCACGAAGATATAACTGCTAAGAGGTTTGCCCAGGATGGGCGTCATCACCTGATCGGCTTCACGAAAAGTATCTGCCACGACCGGATCCACATCTCTTAAGTCACGCAGCATGTTGACATATTGCGAACCCTGACCGGGGAAGAGGAAAGCCACCTTACCGGCTGTCCCGCTGCCGCGATAAATCCCCAGGGAAGTCAGCATCGACCAGTTTGTGCTGGAGCCAGCTTCAAACGCTTTCTGTGCTTTTTCAGCAAGCTTAAGCAGATCAGTGGCATTCTCGTAATCAATGGCAAGACGCTCAGGTTTAGCCAATTCATTTGGCTGCGGGCAGATGTTGGGCGGTAATTGACCCTGTTTTGCGCGCTCCACGACTTCTGTGAGACGCTGAGCCAATTGAGCAGCGTTGTCCGCACTTAAAAAGAGCAAGCCACGTAAGGGTGATAAACCTGGAAGTGCATCGCTGCTAAGCGCGTCGCTACGATGCGTAGCGCTGCCCTTCTGAGAGTTCTCAATGGTTATAGCGGTCTTGACCGCTGCCGGAGCGCCGCCGGTCAATTTCAAACCTTCTTCTACAAAGGAAACCACCTTATTCAAGGTGTTATATTCAGAAAGACGCAAGTCTTCCCGGCGCGGAATGCCGTAATGGGTACGTATAGCGGCGAATAATTCAGCCTGCTTGATCGTATCAATGCCAAGGTCTGCTTCGAGATCCAGTTCCAGATCCAACATATCTTCTGGATATCCCGTCTTCTCACTTACCACAGACAGGACATGTTTCTTAATTTCCTCACTGGACGCAGATGAAATCGTTTGAGAGACCAGATTTATTTCAGTACGAGCTATTTCGGGCTGCACCTGAACGGCAGCCGATTTGATCTCCACACCCGGAACCACCGTTTTTTCGTTTTCCAATTTACCCACAAGATACTCCTCAACTACAACATGAAAATTCGTACCGCCGAAACCAAATGCGCTAACGCCCGCCCGGCGTACCTCACCTGATTTCACATCCCACGCCCGCGATTCCGTAACTGGATAGAATGGCATGTGGGTAAAATCGATATTTGGATTGGGACGCTCAAAATTGGCGGTTGGTGGCATGATCTTGTGATGCAATGCCAGAATGACCTTAAGCATGCCAGCCGCTCCAGCCGCGCTCTTCAGGTGACCCAGATTGGATTTCACCGAACCCAGACCAATTTTTGCGGCAGGCAGATTTAAGCCACCAAAGACAGCGTTCAAAGTGTTCACTTCGGTTAAATCGCCCACCTTGGTTGACGTGCCGTGCCCTTCAATCAAGCCAACGCTCTCCAATGGAATGCCTGCATTCTTCCAGGCGCGTTCGATGGCGCGCTGCTGACCAACCGGATTGGGGGCGGTAATGCCTTTGCCCTTGCCATCGCTGCTGCCGCCCACACCGCGGATGACGGCATAAATTGTATCGCCATCCTTCTCGGCATCTTCGAGACGCTTGAGAAGGAACAAAGCCGCGCCTTCGCCCATCACAAAGCCATTGGCGCCTTCCGCGTAAGGGCGCGAACCATCCGGGCTAAGCGCACCAATCTTGCTGAATTTAACATAACTCTCCGGACCCATCGAGCGGTCAACCCCACCGGTCAAGGCTGCATCGAAACGATAAGCCAACAAGCCCTCCATCGAACTTTCGATGGCCGCCAGAGACGAGGCACAGGCTGCGTCGGTAACAAAATTAGGACCGCCAAAGTTAAAGACGTTGGCAATCCGTCCGGCGATGATATTCGCCAACTCGCCCGGCATCGTATCTTCGGTGATAGCCGGAAGCTGGCTGTGAATATTGGCAGACATCCCGTTGATCAGTTTTGCCTGCACATCCGCAGATAATGATTGGAAATCCTCTAGGGATATCAAGGCTTGCAGATATTCGGGGAAACGAATCCGCATGGTAGAGCGGTAATGTTCTTCACCCGCCAGGGAATTTCCCAGAATAACGGCAGTCCGCGAGGTGTCCAGTGTCCGTTGGGGATAACCATAATGCTGTAATGCCTGATAAGCAGCCGCAATTCCCCATTGCTGAGCTTGATCCATGCCTGCCAAGACTTTGGGCGGGATGGCAATCCCCATCTTGAACGGGTCTAATTTAAAATTGTCCACCCAACCGCCGATCTTGCTGTATGTTTTATCGGGGATGGAAGGGTCAGGGTCAAAATATAAATTCGCATTCCAACGTATAGCAGGCACTTCGCGGATGGAATAGCGTTTTGCTAAAATATTTTGCCAGAAAGTCGTTACATCGGGTGCATCCGGTAGGATGGCACCCATCCCAACCACGGCTATGGCTTTTTGTTCTATCATAATCTAAACTCCTTGCCGCATTCCAGCGGTATTATTGTTACGGACAATCGATTTTATTGTACAAACAAAAACTATCTTGCCTGCGCCAATAGGATAAAGTCGGTTTTAAGGAACAACAAAGAAACCCTACCTGGTCTTTCAGGTAGAAACTGTAGATGACTACACAAATGCTCTTTTCTTCTCAGGGATTAGTGTAAATAGGGAAATGATCTGTCGATGGTTATGGCGGTGTGATCCCTATTAAAAGTGAGCTTATAATTCTAATTATTTCTATGTCATTGATATATACAAACCCAGATGGTAGCAATTCGGTTCGATTTTTCGTGATGAATTGTGGATTTTCGTTAAACTCATTATTTTCACGAGCACCGTTGAGAACCCGCTAAGCCGCCCGCTTTTACTGGGAAGCCTGCTGGAAAATGGCGGCATTCCTAAATTACGCCAATCCACCTTTGAAGAAGCGCCGACTTTTTATCCACTGGTCGAGGGGAAACAAGAATCGAACGATGAAGCGCAGTCCTTTGAAGCAGGCGCACCCCCACATGGTTTTCCATACCGCACCATCCGGGATTACGCAGACGCCTACCGCCAGGGAACCCTCAATCCAGTCGAGGCTGCCGAGCGAGTACTCTCGGCAATTGATGCCAGTGATGAAGGGGAAACACCATTGCGGGCTTTCATCGCCATCAACCGGGAAGATGTTCTCTCTCAAGCAGAGCGCGCTGCGGAACGCATCCGAAGCGGAAAGTCTAAAAGCCTGCTGGATGGCGTTCCCGTCGCCGTCAAAGATGAGCTGAATCTGGTACCTTATCCAACGACAGTGGGAACCCGCTTTCTAGGAAAATCTGCGACGAAAGAGGATGCGACGGTCGTGGCACGCCTGCGCGCCGCCGGTGCGCTTTTGATTGGTAAAACCAATATGCACGAGATCGGGATTGCCCCGAATGGCGGGAATGCCCATCACGGCGCAGTACGCAATCCCTATAATACCCGCTGTGATCCGGGCGGCAGTTCGAGCGGTTCAGCAGCAGCCGTATCGGCCGGGTTGGTGCCGCTTGCCGTTGGAGCAGATGGCGGTGGTTCGATCCGCATTCCAGCAGCCTTATGCGGCGTGGTCGGTCTCAAAGCCACTTTTGGAAGAGTGAGCGAATACGGAGCAGCCCCTTTAGGTTGGAGTGTAGGCCACCTGGGACCTCTGGCTGTCAGCGTAGAAGATACAGCCCTGGCTTACGCACTCATGGCAGGCAGCGATCCACGCGACCCTAACTCTCAAATCCAGCCGCCGCTGACCCTGGCAGGTTGGAACAAAGCCGATTTGAAAGGCATCCGTCTCGGCATTTACAGAGAGTGGTTCGAACATGCCAACGCAGAGGTAATAAAAAGCTGTTACGGGATGGTGCAAAACCTCAAAGACGCCGGTGCGGAAATCCACGAAATCACTATCCCTGAATTGGATGAAATGCGTATCGCCCACGCAGTAACCATCCTTTCCGAAATGGCAATGTCTATGAAGGCATACAGCGAACAACGCAGACTGCATGGCACAGCCGTACGTTTAAGTCTGCTATTGGGGGATGTTTTCACGGCTACAGATTACATTCAAGCGCAACGAATGCGTACACGCGCCATGGCAATCTTCAAGGAAATCTACAAAAGTGTGGATGTCATTCTTTCCCCAGCCACAGCTTTAGCAGCCCCCCTCATCCCAGCAGACGGCGCAGTTCACGGCTGGTCTGACTTGGGCACAGACACCGAAATGATGCGCTTTGTATTTCCAGGCAATCTGACCGGTCTGCCAGCCATCAGCTTTCCAGCCGGTTATGATGGGCGCGGTCTGCCAATCGGCATGCAGGCGATGGGACGCCATTGGGAAGAGAACCTGTTGTTACGGATAGCTTATACGGCTGAAAGAGCCATGCAGCGGCGGACACCCTCAAAGTTCTATCCAATTTTCTAGCCTTGGACTGTTCCAGAGATGAGAAGTTATTCTTTATAATTTCTCATCTCATGAGCAGCGCTCTCCACGATCATAAAACCATGGGTAATCAACTCTGCCAGACGGGTTCCCCCTTCCGTCTGGCTCTCCGTGGTTTGAGCGTCTTCGATCTCAGCCAGGCAGCGCAGCAGGGAACGGCGCATGCCACTGGCACGCCATGCCCAATGCGAATCGACCGAGATGCGTTCCAAACGGGCAATTAAAATGCGGGCAAGCTCGTGCGGCTTCGCTTGAGAAAAGTCTGAATCGTCGAAAGCAGCGGTATCCATCGGTATCCTTACCATAGACTTCAAATTCCTCAGAGACTGTCTTAAAACTCATGGGCACACTTACCAGGACAAGGGTTCGTGAGAAAAGGGAGATTCTTCGGTCGCTACTTTGCTGGTATGATCAATTATTTCGTTTATTCCGCTCCCTCAGAATGATAAAATCACTCTCTGATGGCTATACCTATTCAGTTCTCAGATAGTCTCTCACGATTATACCAAAGATTTTGAGCAGGACAAACAAAATGGTTGGGCTTCTCCATTAATGGGCACCTGTTATGGGGAAGTTACGAATATTCGCTCAGCCTGGGTAAAACGGGGGTGGATATGGGACGTGATGCCAATGGAGGAATCCTGTAGGATTTACACACGGTATTCCAAAATATTGACTCTGACAGAGGAATTATGATATGCTACTGAAGTGTAGAATGTATTTAGCATACAATGTGTCGAGATTATCTGAATAAAAAATTTGAGGCTCTCTATATTGAAAATAAAAATCGATCCCGTTACGCGGCTTGAAGGTCATCTATCCATTTCTCTTGAAGTTGATAATAGTCAGGTTACATCGGCATATTGCGCAGGCGTGATGTTCCGTGGTTTTGAATTAATCCTGCGCGGTCGTGATCCTTTCGATGCGCCCCAAATTACCCAGCGGATTT
>JBAXBF010000191.1:0-6296 GCA_037142095.1 Chloroflexota bacterium | reverse complement strand
CTGGGCAAACACAGCGTGCGGGCAGACATACAGACACATTTTACAGCCTATGCACTGCTCGGGATTGAATTCAAGGATCAGCCGCCGTGAGCGTACTGGTCAACGGTTTGATCGGATACGATTGTGTATACTCTGTTGCTAAGTTCATATAGACATCCTTCTATGTGATAAATTCTAATAGACGATTATCTATTTGTCAAGCGAAAAATATTTACCCAAAGGCACCAATTATCGTTTAACTAAGGAGCAATAATTCGTTTGAAAATCAAAAAATCCATTTACCCAATAACCTGTATAATATAGAGATATGGATATTTATTCTCCAAAAGACTATCCTGTGATATCCAATAATCAACAGACAAAATACTCATTCATTACTACCGATCCTGCCACATATCTTAGCCAACTGGATGTTATCAGGACTGATTTTCAAAAAGTTCTTGACCAGAAACGCCAGTCTGAGATGGGACAATTTTTTACTCCACCATCTATCGCTAATATGATGGCAGGTATGTACTTAAAATTTCCTCCCGTGATAAACCTTGTTGATCCGGGAGCGGGAGTAGGTAGCCTATCAGCAGCCTTCGTCATTAACGCCGTCGCTGCTTATCCTCAACCCAAAGATATTAAAATTACAGCTTTTGAGTTAGATCCGCTCCTTGTAAAGGGCATTGAAAAAACTTTCAACATTTGTCAGCAGTTATGTGATCTGTATCAAATAAGTTTTCAATATACAATCCAGCAAGAAGATTTTATTCATTCAAGTGTAGAAAAGATTTCAACCAAAAACTCATTCTTTTCTGTCGAACAACCAAATTATAACTTTGCGATAATGAACCCACCTTATAAAAAGATCAATAACAGTTCCCAAACAAGGCAGCTTTTAAATACAGTCGGCATAGAGACTACAAACCAGTATTCAGCCTTCATGTGGTTGGTAATGAAACTTCTCGCGCCGGAAGGTGAAATGGTGACGATTGTCCCCAGAAGTTTTTGCAATGGCACCTATTTCCGGTCTTTTCGGTCTGACTTACTAAGGAACATGGTCATAAAAAGAATTCACCTATTTGGCTCGCGAAATAAAGCATTTAAAGAAGAAGAGGTTCTTCAAGAAAATATTATCATTCATGCAGTAAAAACTGTCGGGACTCAACAAAAAATCACGATAACAACAAGCGATGGCCCTGAAGATGATAATTTAATAACCAAAGATATTGAATATCACCAATTGGTACAGCCAGATGATCCCGATCTATTTATAAGAATCGTCCCTGATCAACTCGCTATTCAAATAAGTACAATGATGAATAGCCTTCCTTCATCATTAAAGGAATTAGGAATTTCAGTATCAACTGGTCGCGTGGTAAACTTCCGCTCAAAGGCTATTCTTCGGAACGAGCCAGACAAAGAAGTTATTCCTCTAATCCATCCAGGTAATTTGCAGAATGGTTATGTGGTATGGCCAAGGTCAAATCCTAAAAAGCCAGCTTACCTTGCATCATTTCCTGAATCAGAAAATTTGTTAATCCCAGGGCAGTATTATGTTTTAGTAAAGCGGTTTTCTTCTAAAGAGGAAAAACGCCGTGTCTATGCAGCCGTATATGACCCCAAGAAAATTCCCGCCAAAAGAGTGGGCATTGAAAACCATATCAATTATTTTCATCGGAGGTACGGCGGTTTACCAGAAGACCTGGCAAAAGGATTGGCTTTATATCTCAATTCATCTTTAGTCGATCAATTTTTCCGGCAATTCAGTGGTCATACCCAGGTAAATGCTACAGATCTTCGAAATTTGAAATATCCATCCGAATCTCAATTATTGACATTAGGTAAAAGAATTAGCAATCGATATCCAGATCAAGATGAAATTGACAAAATCGTAACCAAGGAGTTAGCTTTGAACGATAAAGATGAAGACACCAATATCCAGGATCCAATACAGGCAAAGAAAAAATTAAGAGAGGCTCTCCACATCTTACAGATGCTCAACGTTCCAAAGGCTCAACAAAATGATCGTTCTGCATTGACTCTTTTAGCTCTGGTATGCATGCAATCTACGATGAGGTGGGCAGATGCCTCAGAAAACTTGATTGGTATCACTGAGATGATGAACTACTTCAGAGAAAACTATGGGATTAATTATGCCCCAAACACCCGTGAAACTGTCAGACGCCAAACGGTTCACCAATTCTTACAGATCGGTTTAGCTCTTGCTAATCCTGATAAGCCGACTCGTCCAATCAATAGCCCAAAAACTAGATATATTATTGAACCCAAAACATTAGAACTAATCAGATCATTTGGCACATCCAATTGGGAAGGCAATCTTAGAGAATATCTAAAAAATGCTTCATCATTGCAAAATCTCCAAGTGAGAGAAAGGGAAATGTCAATGATCCCTGTTACACTGCCTCGAGGAGAAAGCATACTGCTAACAAGCGGTGGGCAGAACGCACTTATTAAACAGATCATTGAGGAATTTTGTCCTCGTTTTACTCCCGATGGAAAAATCATTTACATTGGTGATGCCGGAAAATAATTAAACGACAAAGAAATCTTATACTTTGAGCAAATGGGGATCACAATTGATAAACACGGAAAAATGCCTGACTTAATCATTTCCCTTCCAGTGAAAAAATGGCTTGTTCTTATAGAAGCAGTCACAAGTCATGGACCAATGAATCTAAAAAGACATAATGAGTTACAGGAATTATTTGGGAGTGGGAGTTATGGGCTCATTTTCATAACAGCTTTTGAGACTCGAAAAGTTATGCACAAGTATCTATCCGAAATCGCCTGGGAGACCGAAGTATGGGTATCAGAGTCTCCAAGCCATCTAATTCACTTCGATGGGGAACGGTTCTTGGGACCTTATTCTGATTAAAATACTATCTAAGAACAATCCTTTAAGAGAAAATCCTAAATGTCAGAAAAACCATTAACTCTCACAAGTCTTAAGGTTCTTCACATCTCATCGATTCAGACTATTTTCTTACTTCTTATTAACAAATTTCATATCCTACCCCCCTATAATGAGAACATTAGCAATAATAAGTTCGATTAGAAGGAGATTTTATGAGCGACCTGAAGCAGTTTGAACGCCAGAAATATTTCAATCTGGAAACCTTCCGTAAAAGCGGGGTGGGTATCAAGACGCCAGTCTGGTTTGTCCAGGATGGAGATGTGTTATATGTGGTCACAGAGGGAAAATCGGGAAAGGTCAAGCGCATCCGTAATAATGGAAAGGTGCGCATCGCTCCCTGTTACGGAAATGGCAAAGTAACCGGTGAATGGGTGGATGCACAGGCACAGATTGTCCAGGATTTAACCCTGTCACAGAAGATCGACAATATGTTGAATAAGAAATATGGCTTGGCAAAGCATTTCTTCAGTCTTTTGCGCAGGTTTTCAGGCTCGCAAACCGCTTTCCTAAAGGTCGAAATGCAAGAATAAATAAAGGAATCTCTTGTTAAGGTGATTCCTTAGTACGGAGGTAGGTATGGATATTAATAAGTTCACCCAAAAATCACAAGAAGCGATTATGGCGGCGAAACGCCTGGCGGAGGAAATGCACCACCAGGCGATTGAACCGGCACATATTCTGATGGCTTTATTACAGCAGGATGAGGGCGTCGTTCCAGCGATTGTGATGAAGGTAGCGGGTGGTATTGCCGCGTTGCGTGACTCAGTACAACAGGATCTCGACCAGCGTCCCAAGGTGTACGGGGCTGGCGGTGAGGTGGGATTGGCGCGCCCGGCATCAGACACGCTCAACGCCGCCGAACGCTTTGCCAAAGGCATGCAGGACGATTATGCCTCGGTGGAACACATTTTGCTGGCGCTAACCGAGAGCAATGAAGGCAAGCGCCTGGCACAATTCGGTTTGACACAGGAAGCAGTCCTCAAAGCCCTGAAGGAAGTACGCGGTACCCAGCGCGTAAGCAGCCAGAATCCCGAAGGCACGTATAAGTCATTGGAACGCTATGGGCGCGATCTAACCGCCCTGGCACGCCAAGGGAAACTCGACCCGGTCATCGGGCGGGATGAGGAAATCCGCCGCGTGGTGCAGATTCTCTCGCGGCGCACCAAGAACAACCCGGCGCTGATTGGTGACCCGGGCGTGGGTAAGACGGCTATCGTTGAAGGATTGGCGCAGCGCATCATCAACGGCGACGTGCCCGAAGGCTTGAAAAACAAACGCCTTATGCAACTGGATATGGGTTCACTGGTGGCGGGTGCCAAATATCGCGGTGAATTTGAGGAACGACTCAAAGCCGTGCTCAAAGAGATCACCGAATCGGCGGGCGAAATCCTGCTCTTCGTAGATGAAATGCATACGGTCATCGGGGCAGGCGCAGCGGAAGGCGCCATGGACGCCGGCAATATGCTTAAGCCCATGCTGGCACGCGGCGAATTGCACTTGATCGGGGCAACCACGATCAATGAATACCGCAAATATGTCGAGAAAGATGCCGCACTGGAACGCCGCTTTCAACCGGTGCTGGTGGGGGAACCGAGCGTCGAGGATACGATCAGCATCCTGCGCGGTTTGAAGGAACGCTACGAAGTGCATCACGGGGTACGCATCACCGATGCGGCTGTGATTGCCGCGGCGACCCTCTCTCACCGCTATATCAGCGACCGCCATCTGCCGGATAAAGCCATCGACTTGATTGACGAGGCTGGGGCGCGCCTGCGTACCGAGATCGACTCCAAACCCCAGGCGTTGGATGAGGTCGACCGCCATATCATGCAGTTGGAAATCGAACGCGAAGCCCTCAAGAAAGAGAAGGATCAGGCATCCAAGGAACGCCTGGAAAAACTGGAAGGTGAGCTGCGCGAGGAGCGCCAAAAAGCAAGTGGTCTGCGCGATCGCTGGCAGAAAGAGAAGCTGGTGATTGCCGAGGTCCAGAAAATCAAAGAGCAGATCGAGCAGACGCGTTCCGAGATTGAGCGCGCTGAACGGGCTGCAGAGCTGGAAAAAGTAGCCCGCCTGCGCTATGGAACGCTGCGCGATTTGGAGACGAAACTGGCGGAACGTGACCATTATATCAAGACTTTGCAAAAAGAAGGCGGCGCCCTGCTCAAAGAGGAAGTGGATGCCGAGGATATTGCCGGTGTGGTATCCCGCTGGACGGGCATCCCGATTTCCAACTTGCTGGAGGGTGAAACTGAGAAATTGATCCATATGGAGGAACGCCTGCACCAACGGGTGATCGGGCAGGAAGACGCCCTGCGGGTGATCTCGAACGCCGTGCGGCGCGCCCGCGCCGGTCTGCAAGACCCCAACCGCCCGATTGGCTCGTTCATCTTCCTGGGACCGACCGGCGTCGGAAGGACCGAACTGGCACGTGCCCTGGCGGTATTCCTATTCGATGATGAACATGCCATGGTACGCATCGATATGAGTGAATACCAGGAAAAACATACCGTATCACGCCTGGTCGGTGCACCCCCCGGATATGTGGGTTACGAGGAGGGCGGTCAGTTGACCGAAGCTGTGCGGCGGCGACCCTATGCTGTGGTGCTGTTCGATGAAATCGAGAAAGCCCATCCCGAGGTGTTCAATGTCCTGCTGCAATTGCTTGACGATGGCAGGCTGACCGACGGGCAGGGACGCACGGTAGATTTCCGTAACGTGGTGGTGATCATGACCAGTAATCTGGGAAATGAGTTATGGATGTCGGACGGAAAGATGAACGGAGAGGTGCCCAAGGTGACCCGCGAGCAGGTCAACCGGGTCTTACAGGCACATTTCCGCCCCGAGTTTTTGAACCGCATCGATGAAGTGGTCGTGTTCCACCCGCTCAGCCGCAGTGATCTGACGCAGATCGTGGATATTCAATTACAGCGGTTGGCTACCCTGCTGCACGATAAAGGCTACCAACTCGAAGTGGACGAGAAGGCAAAGGAGTATCTGGCGGATGTGGGTTATGATCCTGATTTCGGTGCCCGCCCGCTTAAGCGCGCCATCCTGCGCGAGGTCTTAGATCCGTTATCGATGGATGTGATTTCCGGCAAATTCCACCAGGGGGATGTTGTCCATGTCCGTTATGGGGATGGTCGATTAGCATTCTCGAACGAATAATTATCGTAGGGGCGCAGCGTCTTGTCCTCTAATCTTTGACTTTGGGTAAATTCCGCTGCGCCCCTACGAAACGGTTCGTCACAAATAACGATGATGCCATGAAAATGGTTGGGCATGATGATGAATTCATATAAATTCACATGGGGAAATCGTTGGGGAAGACGTTCCCATTCCCGCAGGATCATTTTCCCCAGACTATTTAATTGCA
>JBAXBF010000190.1:0-6296 GCA_037142095.1 Chloroflexota bacterium | reverse complement strand
CGCTTTAGAATGGATGACGGTAAAATTTGACCTAATGGAGACTCCGAAATTACCCACCCTGCAAAAAATCACCATAAATTTACTGGCTGCGCGCCTGGCTGTCTTTTTATTGGCTCTGGTTCTGATCATCGCCGCCGCGGCGGTTGCCGGTGGGCAAATCCTGAACAAAGATCAAGAACACGATACCGTTTTGGTTGCAAGATTAGCAGGCGATTATATCGATTCTGCCAGCCAGGCAATCCGCTTCCTGGCTGCCGATTTTCCTCTTCAAAAAGATCTCGAAGCCTTTCAGGGGAGTACGCCCCTCTTTGACGTTCTGTATGTGATTGGCAAAAATGGGCAATTGGATGAAATGGCACCGCCAAACCCGGCAATCCAAATCGGGATGGATATGTCTTCCCAAGCAGTTTTCAATCCCGAGCTGAACAGCCTGGCGGTTTCCGATCCCTTCATTTCAGCCCAAACTGGCAATCCGACGGTAACGATCTCCGCACCCCTTGCGAATAAGGGCGGTATTCTGGTGGGTGAATTAAGCTTGAAAGGCTTGCAAGAAAACATTGCCGGTACAAGCAAGAACCAGATCGGTATTATTTTCGTCGTGGATCAGAATGGCTATCTGTTGGTCCACCCAGATTATGAGAAAGTCCGCCGCCAGGAAAATATCCGCAATCTGGGAATCATGGAGCAGATTCAAACCAGACAGACATTCCATATCTATTTCACCGGGCTCGAAACGGTGGTCAGTCATATCCAGCCTATCCCCCAAACAGGCTGGTGGGCAGTCAATCAGATGTCCTTCGCCGCGGTTTACGGTTCATTTCTTTTACCGGCACTTGGCGGGTTAGCGCTGGTTACTCTCCTCTTTGTGATCTTCACCTACCAGGAACAGTTGTCTGTCATTCGGAAAATTGTAACCCCATTGTACGAACTGGGCTCCCACGCACAGCGCATGGCGGCTGGAACGTACAAAGCGGGTGAACCTCTCTTTCAAAAAGCGCCGCCTTCTGCTGAGGTTTCCAGTCTGGCTGATAGCTTCAAGCGCATGGAGCAGGCAGTTCAATCGCGCGAGGATGCCTTGCTGCTGAGCGAGAACCGTTACCGCAGACTCTTTGAAGATTCGCCGGTTTCCCTTTTAGAACAAGATTTTTCAGATATCAAGACTTATCTTGACAAGCTGAGAGAAACTGGCATCACCGATTGGTGGGATTATTTCGATAATCACCCGCAAGAAATGCGCGACTGTGCAGACCGGGCGAAAATCCTTAATGTCAATAAAGCCGCTCTCGATATGCTAAAATTTAATCAGACCAGCGAGTCGTTAGGCAGACTGGGGATGATTTTGGTTGAAAAATCTTATGCGATTTTCAAAGAAGAATTGATCTCCCTGGCAGAAGGGAATCTCGTCTTTGAAGCCGAAAACGTTTACCGCACGTTTGAAAACACAGCCATCTATGCCAGTGTGAGATTGATTATTCTGCCCGGGTATGAAGCCACGTGGTCAAAGGTACTTGTGTCGCTCTCCGACATCACCGAGCGCAAACATGCAGAAAACGCCATCCAAGAGAGCGAAGGCAATTTCCGTACCTTTTTTGAAACCATCGATGATATGATCCTGGTGAGCACTGTGGATGGTCGCATTATGTATTCGAATGCTGCCATAACCGATAAGTTGGGTTACGACTTCGTAGAGTTCTATGGCATGTACCTATTGGAGCTATACCCGCAGGATAAACGCTCGGAAATCGAAGAAAATTTTGCGACGATGCTGCGCGGCGAACGCGCCAGTTGCCTCCTGCCGCTGCAAACCAAAAATGGCACCTTGATCCCGGTCGAGACGCGCGTCTGGTCTGGCAACTGGGACGGCGTTGACTGTGTTTTTAGTGCTTGCAAAGATCTGCGTGCCGAACAAGAAGCCCAGCAGCGCTTCGAGCACATATTCCGCAGCAATCCAAATTTAATGACATTGTCCTCTCTGGATGGCAGGTTCAGCGATGTTAACGATGCCTTTCTACAGACCCTGGGTTATAGCCGCGTCGAAGTGATCGGCAATACGGCTGAAGAGCTGACATTATTTACCCAGCTTGAACAATATTTTGACGTCGGAAAAGAGCTGGCACGCCGGGGACGGATACAAAACGTCGAGCTGAAGATCAGAAGGAAAGATGGCAGGCTGTTAGACGGTCTTTTTAATGTAGAGATCATTGAAAGCCAGGGACAGATAAACCTCTTGATTGTGATAGTCGACATTTCTGAACTCAAGCAGGTGGAATTAGCGCTGGCACTGGAACGCAACTTGCTGCGCACCCTGATTGATAATATCCCGGACCCCATTTATGCGATGGATCGCCAGGGACGCAAAACCCTTACCAACGCCGCCGACCTTGCTTTCATGGGGCTTAATAATGAAGCAGAAGCCTTGGGCAAGACGGATGCCGAATTGTACTTGGCAGAACAGGCGGCTGACTTATTGGCAGTGGATGCCCTGGTGCTTAATCATAACCAGTCCTTCCTGGGTTTCGAAGAATTGGTTCAAGATGCAGCCGGTAAAAAACATTGGTTATTGACCTCCAAAACGCCACTGCATAGCCCGGATGGAGCGGTTAGCGGCTTGGTGGGAATCGGGCGCGATATCACCGGGTTAAAAGAGGCTGAGGAAAAATTGCGCGAGATGGCTGTGACGGATGATTTGACCGGTTTGAACAACCGCCGCGGCTTTATGATCCTGGCTGCCCAGCAATTAAAAATTGCCGATCGAACAAGAGATAGTTTAATCCTCTTTTTTGCCGATCTGGACGGCTTAAAAGGGATCAATGACACCCTGGGGCACAAGGAAGGCGATCAGATGCTGGTGGACGCCGCCACCGTCCTGAAACAGATATTTCGTTCAGCAGACATCCTTGCCCGCCTGGGTGGAGATGAATTTGTCAGCCTGGTAATCGAGGCAAATTCAAATGCCAAAGAGGTAATCATGGAGCGCCTGCAGCATCATATAGATGCCCACAATCTACAAACACAGCGCGCCTACAAATTATCCATGAGTATTGGAACAGCTCGTTTTGACCCGCAGAACCCGGATTCACTCGACAGCCTTCTGACCCAGGCGGATGCAAATATGTACGAACAGAAGAAAGCCAAGAAAAACCAATCCATAGATTTCACAGATAGCGCACAAGCTGCGACATAGGTATTTTATGCGAAGACCATTTCTGGCATCTTATTCATTTGAGGACATCTGGGTTATCGCCCGTTCAGCGGGATGCCCGTGTCGCCCAGGTTAGTGTGGTAAAATCATCCAAAGGAATGATATATGAAAAATATTTCCGATCTTGTTGATTCAAGCCAGGCGAGTAAGCTTCGCCAGCAGGCTGAAGCATTTTATCGCCAGCAAAATCCCAACGGGACTTCTCCCCAAACAGAGATAGATCTACAAGAATTGGTTTACGAACTGCAGGTACACCAGATCGAACTGGAAATGCAGAACGAAGAACTCTGCCAGGCACGAACAGAACGGGAAAAATCATATAACAGATATAGTAACCTCTTTAATTTTGCCCCGGTTGGATACCTGACGCTCAGCGCGGAGGGAATTATCCTGGAAGCCAATTTCAAAGCGGCAACCATGTTGGGGTTGGTAAAAAGCCGCCTGGTCAAGTGGCAGTTGGTACAATTCATCCTGCCCGCGGACATGAATATTTATTATCAGCTCCGCCAGACGCTCTATGCCAGCAGAACGGCGCAGGCATGCGAAATACGCCTGATGAAAAATGACGGCATCCCCTTCTGGGTGCACATGGACGCCAATCTGGTGCAGGATGTGGAGCCCAGCGCGTCTGTATGTCACATTACCCTGAATGTCATCACTGAGCGCAAGCAGGCAGAACAAGCCCTGCGCGAATCCGAGCAACGCTACCGCTTACTGGTAGACAATTTAGCAGATGGGGTGTACCGCAGCACGCCGCAAGGCAAATTCGTCAGCGTCAATCCGGCAATGGTGAAGATGTTTGGTTATGCCAGTCAGGAAGAGATGCTGGCACTGGATATCAAAAAGGATCTATTTTACTCACCTGAAGACCGGCAAAATATGATCTTGCATGCCAATCAACGGCAAGGGGTAATTGGAAGTTACCGCATGCGGCGCAAGGACGGCTCGGAAATATGGGTGGAGGATAACGCCCAATACGTTTTTGATGAGCGAGGAAAGGTACTTTTCCATGAAGGCATCCTGCGGGATATCACTGTGCGCAGGCAGGCAGAAGAAGCCCGGCGCATCCAGCATGATCTGAGCCTTGCGCTCATTGTGTGCGATAACCTGGAGCAGGCGTTGGCAGCCATCCTGAACAGCCTCATGCAAATTGCAGGCATCGATTGCGGCGGTATCTATCTGGTGGATGCGCTCAGTGGCGGGTTCGATCTGGTTGTTCACACCGGATTGTCTCAGCAATTTATAGCGGAAACCGCCCACTTTCCAGCCGGTGCCCCGCAGATCGAACTGGCGCGCAAAGGGCAAAATCTGTATGTGGCGTATGATGACGTCCGCCCAGAATCAAGCGCAGCGCGCCAACAAGAAGGATTGCGCGCGATTGCCATTATCCCGGTTATGCACCAGGGAGAGCTGCTTGCCATCTGGAACCTCGCTTCGCACACCCATGATGATCTTCCTGAGCCTGTGCGCAAGACCATCGAGACGCTCGCTATACAAATCGGCAGTATCCAGATGCATCTGCTCTCGGATGCCGCGCTGCAGAAGAGCCGCCAAAACTTACAAATCTTGTTCAATAGCATCACCGAATTTTTGTTTATTCTGGATAGCAGCGGCTGTATCCAAGACGTCAATCCTGTTGCATGTGGACGCCTGGCTTACTCCGCCCAAGAATTACAGGGTCAGAATGTTCTCATGGTGCACCCGCCCGAGCGGCGGGACGAGGTGGCGGCAGTCATAGCCGATATGCTGGCTGGCAGGCGTGATTCCTGTGATATTCCGCTGCAGACAAAAACTGGAGAATTAATCCCAGTGGAGACGGTTGTAACCAAGGGTGAGTGGGGTGGTAAACCAGCCTTGTTTGGGATCTCACGCGACATCAGCGAACGCAAGAAAGTGGAAGAGGAATTGCAACGGATCAACGCAGAATTTGAGAATCAGACCGCCATCGCCAACCAGATGGCAGCCGAAGCTGAACAGGCGACCCTGGTAAAGAGCGCGTTCCTGGCAAACATGAGTCATGAAATCCGCTCACCGATGAATGGTGTGATCGGCATGACAAGTTTGCTGTTGAACTCTTCCCTGAACGAAGAACAGCGCAATTATGCCGAGATGATTCGCACCAGTGGTGAGTCGTTATTGAATTTGATCAACGATATCCTCGACTTTTCAAAAAATGAAGCCGGAAGGTTAGAATTGGAGGACTTGGATTTTGATTTACTCAGTTCATTGGATACTTTGGTATCTGCACAAGGTGTCCTCGCCCGCGAGAAGAGTCTGGAACTGATTTGTGCGGTGGACCCGAATGTGCCGTCCTTCTTACGGGGTGATCCGCGTCGTCTGCGCCAGATTCTGACCAACCTGATTAGTAATGCCATCAAATTTACGCAGCACGGAGAAGTAGCCATTCACGTTACGAAGTTGAGCGAAACGAAAGACGAGGTGACGCTGCGCTTCGCGGTGCGCGATACAGGCATCGGCATCCCGCCCGAAAAGCTCGGCTTGCTGTTCGATAAGTTCAGGCAGGCGGATTCATCGATTACCCGCCAATATGGCGGGACGGGGCTGGGCTTAGCGATCTCGAAGCAGTTGGTGGAATTGATGGGCGGTGAAATCGGAGTGCAGAGCCAAGAGGGCAAAGGCTCAGAATTCTGGTTCACGCTTCGCCTGAAGATGTTGATCGAAAGACGCGCCGCAAGCCTGCGTCAAACGGATGCTGAGTTCATAACCCAGACGCTTGATACCCATAAGCGGATTCTGCTGGTGGAGGATAAAATCGTCCATCAGAAGGTGGCACTGGGCATCCTCAAGAAACTGGGGCTGCGGGCGGATGTGGCGGCTAACGGCTTGGAGGCGCTGCATGCCCTGGAGAATCAGCCCTACGACCTGGTGTTGATGGATGTGCAGATGCCGGAGATGGACGGGCTGGAAGCTACCCACCAAATCCGCAATCTCCAATCGAAAGTCCTCGATCACGAAATCCCGATCATCGCCCTGACCGCCAACGCCATGCCAGGAGACCGTGAGCGCTGTTTTCAAGCCGGGATGAATGATTATGTGGAAAAACCGGTGAATGCTCAGGTGTTAGCCCTGGCTT
>JBAXBF010000189.1:0-6335 GCA_037142095.1 Chloroflexota bacterium | reverse complement strand
ATGCTGCCACCGATTGCCATGATTAGTACACCAAAAAAAGGAGCCAGAATTGACGTGGGTAATTTTTCCGAATACGTTTGAGCCGGTTGATCATAATCTTTATGGGATATGTGTATAAAAGCAAGGCGAACTTGTGTAAGTATGGATAAAGTTGTAATGATTCAATCCATTATCCTAAACTAACAGGCACCTTAGATCCAAATGACTTTAGATTATATTGAAAGCGATCAAGCACGCGCAGGTTATTTATCTCTAAGTTTTTTATCTCGAAAGCTGGCATTACATATTCTTTGCCAATGCCGGCATACTTTGAGGATGCCATATGGTGATAAGGAAGCAGATTTATTCCTGAGAGATGAGGTAAACTGGAAATAAATTCTATGGTGAGTTCTATGTTTTCTTCATCATCGTTAATCCCAGGAATAATGGGTATCCTAATAATAATATTATGCTCATGCTCAGACAACCTTTGCAGGTTGTCCAATATCAAACGGTTTGACACACCAACATATCGACGATGTTTAATATCATCTATCATTTTTAGATCATAAAGAAATAAATTTACATTCTGGCGTAATTTATCAATCGTTTCCCATGATGAAAACCCGCACGTATCCAGGGTTGTATGGATCTCTCGATCTCTGCATTCTTGTAACAAGGCAGTCAAAAATCCTGCTTGAAAGAGGGGCTCTCCACCAGAAAAGGTCACTCCGCCCCCGGATTGGTCGTAAAACAAGCGATCTTTCTCTATTTCTTTTATCACTTCGGTTATGGTTACTTCTTTTCCAATAACTTCACGCGCTTCGGCATAACAGACTTCCGTACAGGTGCCACACCTTATACATAAATCTCGATCTGTTGTTATCAAAAATGAGCCTTCGTTGTCTTGTTTTAGGGAAATTGCATTTTGGGTACAACTCTGGACACAGGATTCACACAGAATACAACGATTCGGGTGGATTATTATTTCTGGTTTAGGATCTTGACTTTCCGGGTTATGACACCACCAACAAGTCAAAGGGCAGCCTTTGAAAAAAAATGTTGTTCGGATACCGGGTCCATCGTGAATCGAATATTTTTTTATATCAAAAATGACACCTTTAATCATGATGTCAGTAATTTTACTTGATTATTTCCGGTAAATCAGTGTGGATATTATTGTAAAACTCAAATGCTAATTTCATTACTTTCGGATAGGATGCCCTTTCAGCAATTAGATTAGAATTGATGTCTTTTGCATGGGTGCATAAATCAACATTATCCAGGGTGTGTAAAATGGCATTTGAGAGAGCTTGAGAATCTGATGGGTCTATAAGTAAGCCATTAATCCCAGGAGTGATCCATTCACGAACCGATTCAAGGTCACCAGCGATGGGGAAGCAGCCACATGCCATCGCTTCAAGCAAAGTGTTTGGTGTGCCGTCATGTTCCGTTATAGAAAGCGCGATGCGTGCTTGCCGGAAACAATTTCCCATTTGAATGCGTGTCTGAACAGGTAAGAGGTTCACTGCATGGGCTATATTGAGTCTTGAAAGCCAGGAAAGGGCTTGTGGTTCTCCTGCCATCGCCGGACAAATGAATCGTGTGTTTTCCTTTTGTTTCAGGACCAATGGAATAGCTTTGAAAAATGTATCATTCCTGACATAAGAACGAAATCCCCTTGCATTGATAACCACCGGTACCGATGGTGTCCCCTGTGCATAGAAAATATCCGGTTGGATTCCACCCGCCCCTGGAAGTATTATGGAAGGTTTGTTCACCTCATATCCCAATAATTGGGCTAATTTCAGATCGCGATAACAATCGGTATGAAGGGCATCGGTTCGCGTTAAAGTCAGCCGGGTATAGTAATTCATAAAGGGAGTGCTATTCGCATGTAATGAAAAATCATTTCCCCATACAGAGACGAGCAATGGATGTTTTTCATCTTTAAGAGCCAAAGCAGAAATTATACCTTCATAAGGTATCCGCATGGAATGGATTAGGTCTGGTTGGATTTGAAGAATTAATCTATGGAGTGCTTGAGAAGCACGCGGGAACGTGAATGGGAGTAACCAATGTCGTAAGAAGGTGCGCAAACGAGGTGTGGTTAATACCCCATGAATCGATGCAAACTTTCCTTCGTTAGAATTTGTTTCTATCTTCCGTGTTTCGCCAGAGGGGGTTAACGGCGTCGAAAATACTGTTGAGGATTTTAGTCTCAAATTAGTTCTACATGGATACAAAGAAAACAGATGGATTTCATGCCCCATCTCTGCAAAATAGCGAATCCAATTTATAGCAATCGGGGATCGTCCGTCAGCGATAAATAGTATGCGCATTTTTAGACTACACTTTCCAATGCATTTTCAAAGACTTCAACCATTTTTTCTAAATTCACATCCTGGCTTACAATTCTGTAGGACTCGGCACCCATTTGGCGTAATCGGCTTGGATCGGATAGAGCATCTTTCAAGGTTGCACCAAGATAAAGGTTGTCGTCTGAAGGAATAATCCAACCATTTTGAGAAGTAACCAAGGCGTCCTGAGTACCATCTCCTTGAGCTACGATAACAGGGAGACCATGTGCCATAGCTTGTTGTACGGCAAGTCCGCCTGTACCAGGAAGAACAAATAAATCGGCTTGATCAAAATAAGAGTCCAATTCATTTCCTTGTTTTGCTCCGGTAAATACTGTTCGAGGATAAATCTGAGATGCAACCTCTTCAAGATTACTCCGTACTGGACCATCACCGATAATAGTGAGATTAGGTTGGATATCTGGATCTAAAGAAGCACAAGCAGATAAAAGAATATCGATTCGTTTACGGGTTTGCAATCGTCCGACAAATAAAATAGAAGGACGCTCTGAAAATTGGTTTGTACGCTCTGGTAATGGATTAACTGGTTTAGGTGTCACAGCATTTGGTGCAATGAATATTTGTTGATCGGAGAGTCCCAACGCTTTGTACTCTTGCGCACCTTTTTTACTATATGCAATAATTGCATCTAATGAGTGAAGAAATGAGTTGCGTTCCCATCGCCGTATCCCAGCAAATGAGCCAGAAATGGGTGGTGCTCCTAAGCCCCAGCCAATTACTGGGCGAGAACGTGAATGCATCCATCGTATTGCAAGACGAGAACTCAGATAGCGCGGATTGGCTTCCAATATGAGGATTTTAGGATCGAAACTTTTTAACCAAGCAATGATATTCTTCTGCCAACAAATGTAGAAAGAAGTGGACGGATCACTGAAATGTATATTTTGAGCTTCAGTATTGCTCGCAATTGATAGTTTTTGTGTATAAGAGATTTCTTCAATAGCGAGCGGCTTCCCGGCGAATACACCCAGCCCGTCAGAGCAAACACCCGCTAGCATATCAAAGAAAGTAGAGCGATAGGATGGTAATACTCGTTGCTGTAAACCTATTTTTCCAGTAACCATAATATTAATCAGGCTTGGCGATAATATAGGATCGCTTACCAAGTTCTTCGACAGAATTTACGAGCGGGTAATTTTTTTCTAAGTGGAACAGGGAATATTTTGCTATATTAAGAATTTGCCAAACAATTTGGTTTGCTTCACTACCGTGTAATTCGATGATAAACAATGGGCGAGATTCAGATAATAGACGTTTCATCCCAGAAAGAGCCAATCCTTCACCCCCTTCAATGTCCATTTTAATCATTTGAGGGATAGGATGTCCTTGTTCATATACAAAGTGATCAATTGTGATCCCATCCACATCGATATGACTATGATACTTCCCTTGTCTGCCAGCAGATCCCTCCGCTTTACCGGTTGCAATCGAATCACTTACCAGGAAACGGACGGTGCCTTGTAGATTCGTGACTGCCGCTGGAATTACTTCTGCAACAAGAGATATGTCCGGATTCATTTTTAAATTTTTATTTAGCCGTTCTACGTTGGCGGGTAAAGCTTCAAATGCTATAACATGCCCCTGCGCTTTAAGTAGTTTACAGAGTAGTAACGTAATATAACCAATATTTGCTCCGATATCATAAATAACCCATCCGGGTTTGGCCCAAATCTTCATCGCTAATTGTAAATCTGGTTCGTAGGTTCCGAGCCAATATTCTTTTTCTTCATGTAAGTCTAATAACAAATGGCATCCTGCAAGCTCACCACCTGCAACGGTTATTTCAGATAATCCAGTAGGTACGGCAAGGTTTAGCGTTTGGCGAATCCAATGGCTCAATGGTCCCATTCGGTAAAATGATTGTTTTGTAGAGGATGGTAACCAATGAGCTAACCATGAAGCAAAGAAAAAAATAGCTTTTTTCATGTTTCTCCAAGTATATTTAGGTATGACTGAGTCATCATGTCTATTCCAAATGCATCTTCGGCATGTTCACGGGCTGTTTTACGGAAAAGACTCTGTTCATATAAAATGTCGACTGAAGCGTGGACAAGCGAATGTATATCTGGTTCATCAAGTTGCCAAGGGTTTCCTCCATAAGCAACGATTTTACCGGTACCTTTAACGACCAGCTCAGATAATGCGCCAGTATCAAAGGCTGCTACAGGTAATCCACATGCCAATGATTCGATGACTGAGTTAGGACAAGCTGAATTAATATCCGCTGCATATAAAATATGTGCTGAGTTATCAATCTCCGCTATTTTTTCTTGTGGTACAAGACCTGACCATACGATTGGAATAGAAGATTTTTTTTCCCAGATAGTTCGAATTTCTTTTGAGACGCGCCCTACAACCATCATTTCTACCGGAGTTTGTGTATATTCTTTTACACCTTCAACAAAACGAACAGCATTGGATAAACCTGACTCATATCCACCGCTAAGGGTGCCTTCGACAAGCAAAATTCGAAAACGATCTCCGGGTGGGGCAATTGATTCGATAGGAGAATAAGCCTGTAAATCAACACCATTATAAACAATAGCTGACTCTTTGCTTATGTTCCCATGAACCCGTTGCCACCATTCTTGAGAAAAACGACTTTGATAAACAATAGCATCAGCAATATTTTTTCGGATAAAAGCCAATATAAGATTACCAATTTCTGCACGTAGAAAATGTCGTATCCCGGTCCAACGTTTACGATGTACCCAATTCATCCCATTCAGTCGTTGAATTATTCGAATGCCGCGTTTACTGGCAAGCCAGAGTCCGGTAATATTGCGGGTTCCACCGATAACCAGTATGGCGTTGATGTGAGGATCATCCAATACGGGTGTTGTCTCTATACCATGTAATGCAAGTTCTTTAACCAGTTTTGCATAGAAGGAAACCATACCCCCTACCCCCCTTGGTTGAGGGGTAATACAAATTTTCGATAATTTCATATTGGACGTTTCCCTATCATTTTTGCTGGAATGCCTGCCCAAATTTCATTTTCTCCAGTTCCAATAAATAAAACGGCATTTGCGCCAACAACAGTTCCTCGCCCAATTTTTAAAATGCCTTTTTTACATAAAATCTTACTGCCAGGACACAGAATAACGTCGTCTTCAATAATAATTCCTTCAAAAAGAGATTTTTCTATCGGTATATAAATATCTGCTCTACCAATCGTTACACCCGGGTAGATTTTGACACGCTTACCAATTATTGTTCGTGAATGGACGACAACCCCAAAACCTCCATGTTCAAGCGTTAAGCCATCTCCGATAGCTACCGAACGTGGAAGCTCAACACCTAGGCTTTTAAGTCCATAATATGCAAATTGTCCGATAAACGGAAGTGACCGCGCATAGACAAGATAAGAATAAAAATCGCGTTTCATCTTCTTGATTATGCCATAAATCGTATCCTTAGGAAAGGGAAAAGCCAAAATGGAATAGAATAGAGTATAATAAATTCTGTAGATTTCCAAGGGTTTCAAGCATAAGGCACAAGAGGAGTGTTTGGTTTATGAAAATATTGATTCTGGGTGGTTCTGGAATGTTGGGACACCGATTGTGGCTGAATCTGAGCAAATTTCATGAAACCTGGGTGACTGTAAAAAATGATTATACTGAATTACCGGATATTCCAGAGTTTCCTCGTCATTATATTCGACCTATGGTGGATGCTTTAAATTTTGATCAGATTATACGTGCATTAGCATCCATACAACCAGACTTGGTAATTAATTGTATCGGATTGATCAAACAGATAGGACACCTTGCAAGGGATCCCTTATTTTCTTTATCTCTCAATTCAATGTTGCCTCATCGCATCTCTTTGATTTGTCGAACAGCTAAAATTCGAATGATCCATATTAGTACAGATTGTGTTTTCTCTGGAAATAAAGGAAATTATACTGAAGAAGATCAGTCAGATGCTGAAGATTTGTACGGTCGAACAAAATTTTTAGGTGAAGTGAGTTAT
>JBAXBF010000188.1:0-6352 GCA_037142095.1 Chloroflexota bacterium | reverse complement strand
TACAACTACAACTACAACAATACCTATCCGTATCGTAATTGTTCGCAATATTACCCCGTGCAATATGGAGATACCCTGTACCGGATTGCAATGGTGTATGGAGTAAGTTTGACTGATCTGGCTAGTCTTAACGGTATCTCGTCTTGGAGTACCATCTATCCTGGGCAATCCATCTGTATTCCAGGTCAAGGTTATAACCCGCCACCTCCCCCGCCTCCTGGTTGCCGGTATTATTATACTGTGCAATACGGAGATAACCTGTTCCGCATCGGATTAAGGTACGGTGTAAGCTGGCCATACCTACAACAGCTAAATGGCTTATATAATGCTGATTGGATCAATGCCGGGCAGACTTTGTGTGTTTCGCCGTAGGTTAATAAATTAATGGTGGCAGGATGCGCAACCGGATGACGAGCATGATCCGCACCCGCCTCCTCCACCAGAAATTGGTTTAACACTACCGCCGGCGCTGATTCTTGCATTTACTACACTGACCATCTTTACTGTTTGCTTACTTTCGCATGCAGGGCAGGATGCCGTGCTGTCAGATTCGGAAAATCTTCTCATAATTTCAAAGTTCTTACTGCAATCCTTGCAGTGATATTCGTAGAGTGGCATAAATTTAACCTCATAAGTTATTAGAGTAGGGTGGGTCATTGATCCACCCTCTTTGTTTTTATATTTGTTTCCAATATTCGCGATTATTCGTGAAAATCCTCAACCTGATAAATGGCAACACTGAGATGCTTATTACGCCAGGTATCAGCCGGAGAACCCATTTTATCACATAGGCGATTTAAAAACATGATTGGATCGGGTAATTTTTCCCATACCTGAGGAAGAAAGGTCGCTTTATGATTTCCATCCCGTAATATTACCCCATCAACTCCCGGTCGTAAGCGGGTGAGCAAATCATGGGTATCGGAATAATCAAGCGCTTCAGGATTTGTAAGGTGGGATATCTCAATCTTGATACTTTTCAGTTCATGCGGTTGGACTCGCATGAAGCGGTAATCATGAATGGCGGCATCTACGGCATGTTGGCGCACATCTTCCACAAGAGGTTGGTAGGCTTCTAAAGTCCCGATACAGCCGCGCAATTCTGCTCTGATGGTCAGTGTAACGAAAGACGCACCTGGTTTTCTCAAAGTTTCCGATAGAGTTGCAATATCAATTTTTTCGAGTGATTTTCCGAGTACACCTTTCTCAAGAGCCTGCCGTGCATACCATAGCAGGGAATTTTTTTCTTCAACAGTCAATTGTTCAGGCATATAACTTGCATCCTGTGTGTCTATCAAATACAATCTTGTTACTCTTATCATACAATCTTGGCGGTATTTCGTCAAGATAAATTTGACGAGAATGTTGAAAACGGGTAGTATTAAGAACCATGGAAAAACCCGAATCTACCAATAAATCTCAAAATCCGCCGCGTGACCCAATCCTGGAGACGTTTTACATTCTGCGCCAGGTTGTGATTGTCGCCGTGATTTTGGCTACCATATATACTGCCTGGTCTCCAAGTACTTTGTTCTCCAATAATTTCAATGACCAATTACCTTCAATCAATTTCCAAAAACCGATTAAGCCAAACCCAAAAATGACTTTTACACCGCTACCGCGCCGGGTTGGGATCGTATCCGGACACTGGGGAAATGACTCGGGTGCCGTCTGTCCGGATGGATTAAAAGAAGCGGATGTTAATTTGACAATTGCCACTCTGGTTCAAAAGAAGTTAGCAGAGCGTGGCATTCAGACTGACTTACTCAAGGAAAAAGACAAACGGTTGGCTGGGTATTATGCTTCTGCTCTTGTATCGATCCATAATGATTCTTGCAATTATGTCAACGATGTGGCTACTGGTTTTAAAGTGGCTGCTGCGCTGGCGAATGAGCAGCCTGAAAAAAGTGCTCGTCTTACAACATGTTTGAATGATCGTTATGCCAAAGATACTGGACTATCCCGCCATGTCATGAGTATCACGAAAGACATGACCAGTTATCATGCTTTCGATGAAATTAGTCCAGAAACCCCCGCAGCCATCATTGAAACAGGTTTTCTCAACCTCGACCGGCAAATTCTCACCCAAAAACCTGATATTGTCGCCCAAGGGATCGCAGATGGTGTTCTATGTTTCCTGAACTATGAAAGTATAGAGCCTACTGCTGTTGCGACGCATGCTGTTCAAGGCACACCGAAACCATGAAAGGGTCTTTGGATGAATTTCGACAAGCCTTGAGAAATGCCCAAGATGCACTCAAGCAAGGAGATCTCCTTTCCGCACGTCGCTGGGCTGGTCGAGCTGCCGAAATCGCTCCAGATCGTGAGGAACCCTGGCTTCTGCTTGCCAGATTGGGTACTCCGCGTGCTTCAGTGGATTATCTCAATCGAGCATTACAAATCAACCCGCTCTCCGAACGCGCCCGGCAAGGTATGCATTGGGCAGTGCAACGCTTGCGCGATGATACTCAAGTTAAACACCAACCACCTTCTATTGAATTTCTACCCCAATCGCCAGCCATTCCTCTTGTTTCAAAGCGCAAGGTATTTCCATGGATTATGATGCCAATTATTCTCGTTTTGGGAATTTCCGTTTGGTTTGCTTACCCACCGGTCGTGGGTGTGTTTGGTAGGTCGGCTCATTTTATACCAAACGATACGGAATTGATATTACCCACATACACACCTACGCCAACTTTTACACCCACTTATACGCCTACATTAACACCTACTGCTTCAGCAACTCCCACTTTCACGCCGACCAACACGCCTACTTTCACACCAACCAACACATCCACACCAACCTATACGCCTACCTTGATACCTACTTCTACGTTAACGAATACACCTACCATTCAACCCAGCGAAACGGCTACACCTGCTTATACTACAACCCCCACGCTGACATTCACACCGACCTATACTGCCACTCCTACGTTTACCCCGTCTCCAACGCCCCCGATTATACCGAAAACTGTCGGTAAAGATGGTCGTTGGATTGATGTAGACCTCACTCACCAATGGCTCTATGCTTACGAAGGGAATTCTATTGTTAAGGACTTTGCCATCTCTTCTGGTACAACGGGTTCCGAAACTCATACCGGTACCTTCCGGGTCTATTCTAAGACAAAATCATCCAATATGCTGGGTGAAGGATATGATGTTCCGGCTGTACCCTGGGTTCTGTTTTATGATAATGACTTTGCCTTACATGGGGCGTACTGGATTGAGAATTTTGGGGTTGCCAAGAGTCATGGATGTATTAATATGCCGATTGAAGAGTCGAAATGGATTTTTGATTGGGCATCCGTGGGAAGTGTAATTAATATCCATTACTAAAGCACCAAGGGGAGCCCGATCTCAATCGTTCCATCCGCTTCGCGAATTGGATACGTCTGGAGACTTACGACAGCAGGTAAAGTTAATACCCTGCCGTCTCGGATATCGAAACGAGCCCCATGCGCCGGACAAGTGATCTTAGTTTCTTCCAGGTCACCATCCTCCAGTGACTCATTTTCATGAGAGCAAACACCAGAAATTGCATAGAGTTTTCCGCTGGCGCGAAAGATGATGATCGGCTGATTATCAATTTCAAAAACCAATCGATCACCGTCATGAATCTCATCAGTGTCGGCGATTTCAATAAAATCAAAAGCCTGTTCTTGTTCCGTCACGCTTATTTTTCTACGAGTTCATCGCTGGCTTCGCCCAAGCCATAAACGCCTGCTTTGAGGACTTTAAGGGAGAGGAGAGCACATTTAAGACGTACTGCACCAAGTTCAATTCCCAACAGATCAAGAATCACTTCTTTACTCAGGTTTTTTATTTCATCCAGCGATTTGCCAACGATGGATTCCATCAACATATCGGCGGAGGCTTGTGAGATGGCGCACCCGTGACCGCTAAATGCGGCTTCTTTAATTATATTATTCTCATCTACTCGTAAATCGACCCGAATTTCGTCGCCGCATAAGGGGTTTTCGTCTGAAAAACTAATATCATGCGGGTCGAGTACCCCTTTGTATTGGGGATGCTTATAGCGATCGATGATGACCTCACGGTATAGATCGTCCATATCCCCCTCCTTAAGCGAATATTCGCTTGACTTTATAAATTGAATCAACCAGATGGTCGATTTCTTCCGGTGTGTTATAAAGATAAAAGCTTGCTCGTGTAGTAGCCCCCAGGTTATATTTCTCATGGAGGGGCATTGCGCAATGATGACCTGCCCGTACTGCGATTCCATCTGAGTCAAGAAATTGGGCAACATCATGCGGGTGAATACCTTCCAGTGTAAAAGCAGCAACTCCACCTTTCTGGTCTGCTTTGGGACCAAGTACTTGCAAACCGGGAATCTCTTCTAATCGTTCTAGTGCATAAGTAATCATCTCATGCTCATGATGAGCTATGGCTTTCATACCGATTTTGGAAAGATAATCCACGGCTGCTCCAAAACCAATCCCTTCTGCGATTGCGGGAGTACCTGCTTCAAATTTATGAGGAATTTCGTTTGACGAAAACGAGCGTAGATACACCTTCTTAATCATGTCGCCGCCGCCCAGGAAAGGCGGCATGGCTTCGAGCAAAGGCTGTTTACCATAGAGTATCCCGATCCCCGTAGGTCCGCACATTTTATGTGCCGAGAAGGCAAGGAAATCGACATCCAGGTCTTGTACATCTACGGCTATATGGGGAACAGATTGTGCTCCATCAACCAGAGTGAGCGCACCAGCCTGGTGGGCAAGTTGAATCATTTCTTTGGCTGGCGTTATCGTTCCCAGCACGTTTGACATGTGTGTAAATGCTACTAATTTGGGTTGTAACATGAGCAACGTACGATACACGTCTAAGTCCAATAAACCATCCGGTGTAACTGGAATAAACTCCAACCGGATTTGCCGTTCTGCAGCTAACATCTGCCAGGGTACAAGATTTGAGTGATGCTCCATTTCGGTGAGAATAATCACATCTCCGGCTTGTAAATTGGCTCGACCCCAAGAATATGCCACTAAATTGATTGACTCGGTGGTGTTGCGGGTGAAGATTATTTGACGAGAATGCCGTGCTCCTATGAATGCTGCGATTTTTTGACGTGCTTCTTCATAAGAAGCAGTGGATTCTTCTGCCAAAACATGGATGCCGCGATGGATATTCGCATTCTGCCAGCGATAAAAATGATTCATTGACTCAATCACTTGATCTGGTTTTTGACTGCTGGCTGTCGAATCGAGATAAATAAGAGGTACGCCGGGACGGATTTCACGTGCCAGGATAGGAAAATCGGCGCGGATGTTAGCTAGGTCAAAGGAGGGATGCATTTCAACACTCATAGTATCTTTTTTGTTACTGGTTTTCGGCGGATATTAGGATTATAACGGCGAATAGATGTCGATGTGCGGGGAGTCCATAAAACATGATCGGGTACCATCCAACCGTCGGTCAGATATACTTTTTCCTGAAATTGAATTGCGATCATCTTAGTATCGGCTTGAACGACGACTCCTTTTAACCAACCGCGCACGCGATTGGTCCCATCCTCATGGTCGCAGAATACTTCAACAAAATCCCCAACTTTATAATCGTCGTCGGAATTCGGTGAATCAATAAAATGAATTCGCGTCAAATTTTCCTCCTTAAAACTCCCGACTAAGCCTTCTCTCTCAATCATGAATAGAAAAGGCTTAGGAAATTATATCATCTTCTGATCGATCGCCTGTTGAAAACGGGTGCGCACACCTTCAAAAGGGATGCGCTGCATGATGGGATCAAAGAACCCTTTGACAATGATACGTTCAGCTTCTGGTTTTGGTATGCCACGTGACATCAAAAAGAAGATTTGTTCGGCGTCGATTTTACCAACCGTTGCACCATGTGAGCAGCGTACATCATTTGCCATAATTTCCAAACCGGGGATCGAATCGGCGTGTGCCCCATGGCTGAGAACCAGGTTGCGATTTGCCTGGTAACCATCCGTGTGTTGTGCATTGGGTGCAACGTAAATCATTCCTTGCCAAACAGAACGGCTTTGTCCCTTTAGAGCTCCTTTAAAAAGAAGATCGCTGGTCGTATGTTCTGCTAGATGATTTTGCTGTGTGTCATGATCGAGGTGTTGGTTCCCATCGGTGAAATAGAAGCCAGACATCCGACCTGAGGCACCTTGGGCAGCCAGATCAATTGTAGAAAAACTTTTGGTAAGATGACTGCCGAGCGATCCGAAGACCCAATCCAACTTGGCATCCCGTTGGACGACGGCTCGTTCATGACTGAAATTCCAGACATGATTTCCCCAAGATTGCAATTCAACAAAGCGAAGATCGGCACCATCACCGACGTGGAGTTCTACGATGCCAGC
>JBAXBF010000187.1:0-6358 GCA_037142095.1 Chloroflexota bacterium | reverse complement strand
TTTACCCGTATATTAACCCGACAACTGAGAACGTCACTGGGATCGAACTACCTTTTGGTGCCGGAGGCAGTCTCAAGGTGACTCCCATCTCGACAACCACTGATGGAACCCAAATATGGAAGCTTACGCATAACGGCGTGGATACGCATCCTCTCCACTTCCATTTGGCCAACGTGCAGTTGATCAACCGCGTCACGTGGGACAACATTATCATTAAGCCTGACCCAACTGAACTTGGGTGGAAGGATACCGTCAGGGTAAGTCCGCTCGAGGACACCATCGTGGCTATTCGCCCGATCGTTCCAAAGAGTCCCTTTGGTTTGCCTGACAGCATTCGCCTGCTCAACCCGGCCATGCCTGCAGCCAGTATGATGGGCTTCAATCAAGTGGATCCGCTTGGCAATGCGCCAGCTACTCCATACTCCAACATTATGACCAACTTTGGTTGGGAATATGTCTGGCACTGCCATATCCTCGGCCATGAAGAAATGGATATGATGCGGCCGATCACACTAAATGTGTCGCGTGCCAAACCGGCTGCGCCAGTCCTAACTGCCACCGGATTCTCCGGCAATCCCGTAAATCTCGCCTGGACAGATGGTACACCAGCGGATTATTCCAACCCTGCTTCCTGGGGTGACCCCTCCGCTGAATATGCCTATCGCATCGAACGGGCTACTGGTGCTGGCGCTTTTGCTGAAATTGGAAAAGCCCTCGCCAATGCAACCAGATCTGTCAACTCAGGAACGGTCGCAAACCTGACCTATAATTATCGGGTGGTGGCGATCAACGCTGCCGGCGAAACGGTCTCCAATGTTGTCACCGTTATCCCAGATTACCCGTTGGCTCCATCGGTTCTAACGGCGACTGCTTTCAGCACGACGCAGATCAATTTGGCCTGGACGGATAACGCCACCAACGAAACCAGCTTCACAATTCAACGTGCCACGAACGCTAACTTCACTGGCGCGACAAATATCCCATTGATTCCGTCCAACGCTACATCCTACAGCGATACAGGATTAACGGCCAATACCACCTACTATTACCGGGTGAGTGCGCTCAACGCAGTTGGTTCCTCGGCATGGTCGAACACAGCCAATGCTACAACACAGAGCGCGAACCCGTTGGCTCCATCGGTTCTAACGGCGACTGCTATCAACTCGACGCAGATCAATCTGGCTTGGACGGATAATGCTTCCAATGAAACCGGGTTCACAATTCAACGTGCAACGAACGTAAACTTCACAGGCTCGACAACCATCACAGTGAATTTGGCCAACTCGAGATCCTACAATAATACAGGATTAGCGGCCAATACCACCTACTATTACCGGGTGAGAGCGTTCAATGCGGCTGGAACCTCGGCATGGTCGAACACTGCCAACGCTAGGACACCAAACTCGATCCCGGCGGCACCTTCCAACGCAGTAGCCGCTGTAGCTCGTGCTGGCGGAAACGATCAGGTAACCCTGACCTGGGTTGATAACGCCACCAACGAAACCGGCTTCGCGGTTCAGCGTGCAACCAACGCGGGCTTTACTACCGGGGTGAGCAACATCGGTGGTATTGGGGCAAACGCCATCACATTCCAGCAAACTGTTACTCGTCGTGTAACGTACTACTACCGCATCCAAGCGGTCAATGCTGTAGGTGTATCTGCCTGGGTGGTTTTCACACCCTCCCCGATCGTCACACCGTAATTCGTATCACATATCCGGCGTCAGCCAGAGGCTGACGCCGGAAGAAGATCACAGCAAAACTAATATCGATTGTCGCCATTCTTTCTCTAAGGAGCAATGAGTGGCGATAATTGGTTTTTCATGGTATTACGCTGCAATGGCAGGAATGTTTAAGGAGGCTATATGTTATCCAGATCACCTCGGTTTATTTTGTTCTTTTTGATTGTGGCTGGCTTGCTGTCTTTAGGGTACTTTCACAACAATGTTCAGGCGCAAGCCTCAATTGGTAAATTAAATATTGAGGTCAACGCTCCAGCCTTTCAGACAGGTTCCATTTTTACCCAGCCGGTCGACCCAGGTGGTAAGCTTTTCCAATCTTCATGGTTGGACCCAGACGGCAGTGATTATGATCAGTATGTCTGGGATAATTTCACGCTCCAGTCAGACCAATCCATTACTGAAATTGACTGGTTCGGTGGATACGACCCGGCGAAGTTCGGTGCTGGCGGAGCCGTGCTTGACTTTAGCGTTGAGATATTTGCTTCCAGCGCCGCTGGCTTACAACCAGATGTGGCTAATCCGCCACTGGCGCAATATCAAACCGGGGGGAAGGCAGGCGAAGTTTCGATTGGGGTGATCGGCGGAACGCCAATGTATTCTTATGCATTTAGCCTACCGACACCATTTACAGCCAAGGCAGGCGTCAAATATTGGGTGCAGATCGAAGCCTTCCAACACGGCGCCCCTGATTGGGGGATCGCGGCAGGCACGGGTGGAAACGGAAGTTATTTCCGCAAGACAGCCAGTCCCGGTGGGGATGGCTTGTATCAGAACATGCCGGGAGACTCCGCCTTTACATTGCTGGGTCCAACGACCGATACGATCACCTCGACTCCACCGGCTACCGAAACAGCCACAGATACTCCCACAATAGTGGCGCCTGCCGATATATCCACGGCGACTACGGCGCCAATAAATACCCCAACCCCGACACCGAAGCCTCCCATACTTCCATGCCTCGGGCTGATCTTGTTGGTGTTCCTCGCTTTGGTAACGCGCCGCTGACAATTCAATTTATATCTCTTATACTCCAAGCGGGCAGGTTTTTAACTTTTCAAAACACTGAAAACGCCCGAAAATACCCGCAAATAGCGCATCTTTTGGCTTTTCCAAAGATTAAGATTTCACCCGTTTGGAGTATATAAGGAGAGGACTCGGCTCCTGTGAGGAGAGGATTTGGCTCCTATAAGGAGAAGACTCGGCTCCTATAAGGAGAAAATATTTTCTAGTAAGGAGAAAATATTTTCTAGTAAGGAAAAATTATTTTCTAGTAAAGAAAAATTATTTTCTAGTAAAGAAAAAATATCTTCTATACCAAGCACGGACATAAATTACGCTTTTCACAGGGTAATAAGCGCACAGAGAAAAATGAGATTTTAAGAGATTTTCCTCAAATCTCTCTATGATCTCTGTGGCAAAAGTTTGGTGAGGCAAAACCTCAGTCCTTTGCCTGTTGGGCGGGATGGAATTTTTGCTAAAACAACAAGTCGCTTCAGTTGAGAGGCAAAGTGAAAGTTGATTCCTTTCAAATAACCTGGCGTAAGTTTTGAATAATCAAAGCTTTGAGATAAAATCTGGATATTCCAATTTGCGAGGAGCATATCCATGACAGAACAATTTTCTTTCGGCGGCGATATTGTTTGGAGACCAACTCCCGAGCATATTGAGCACGCGAATTTAACTGCTTTCATGCGCGTACATGCGATAAAAAATTTTGAGGAACTCATGCAAAGATCCACTAAGGATGTGGCATGGTTCACAGATGCGGTCTTGAAATTTTTGGATATTCAATTTTACGAACCATATACAAATGTCGTTGATCTCACCGATGGAATTCAATTCCCAAAATGGTGTGTGAATGGGAAAATGAACATTGTCCATAATTGTGTGGATAAGTATCAGTCATCAGTGGTCAGTGATAAGTTATCAGTGGTGTGGGAGGGGGAAGAAGGCGCGACAAAAACTTTAACCTATGAAGAACTCTATAAAGAGGTAAATAAAACTGCGAATGCATTGCGTTCATTGGGTCTTGGCAAGGGCGATGCCATTGGAATTTTTATGCCGATGACTCCTGAGATCGTGATCGCTCTTCTTGCCATCGCGAAAATTGGCGGGATTATTCTTCCGTTATTCTCCGGATATGGTGCCGGCGCAATTGTCTCGCGATTGCAGGATGCAAATGCGAAAGCCTTATTCGCGTCTGACGGCGCGTTTCGGCGCGGCAAGGCTGTAGAGATGAAATCCATTGCGGATGAGGCGGCCGATCAGGTGGCCTCATTGAAGCACATGATCGTACTAAAGCGGACAGGACAGGATGTGAAAATGAAAGCGGGACGAGATCACTGGTGGCACGATCTGATCGCGCCTCAGCTTGATACTGCTTCGACAGAGATCACCTCCGCTGAAGACCCGCTGATGATCATCTACACTTCCGGCACAACTGGAAAACCGAAAGGCGCCGTCCACACACACTGCGGATTCCCTGTCAAAGCCGCGCAGGATATGGCCTTCGGGACCGACGTACACGGGTGGCGGTCGAGTAGTGAAAGCATACCGAGATCAGATGTTATTTATTGGATGACCGACATGGGCTGGATGATGGGACCGTGGCAGGTATTCGGAAGTCTCTTGCTTGGAGCGACGATGTTCATCTATGACGGCGCTCCAGATTTCCCCGCGCCGAATCGATTATGGGAGTTGGTTGAGAAGTATAAGATCAATCAAATGGGAGTCTCGCCGACTTTGATCCGTTCGTTGATTCCGCAGGGTGATGGACATTTTACCAAACATGATCTTTCTTCCATCAAGTGTTTTGCGTCCACTGGCGAGCCATGGAATCCCGACCCGTGGATGTGGCTGTTTGAGAAAGTAGGTGAAGGTCAGCGACCGATCATAAATTATTCTGGCGGCACTGAAATCTCCGGCGGTATTGTAATGGGAAACCCGCTGCTGCCTTTGAAATCATGCTCATTTTCAGCCGCCTGCCCCGGTATGGATGCGGATGTTGTGGACGAAAGCGGAGAGTCTGTTCGAAACGCGGTGGGCGAGTTGATCATTAAATCGCCATGGATCGGTATGACCCGCGGGTTTTGGAAGGACAACCAGCGGTATCTTGACACCTATTGGTCGCGTTGGGAAAATATTTGGGTGCATGGTGATTTCGCCGCAATCGACAGCGACGGATTATGGTACATCCTTAGCCGCTCGGATGATACGATAAAGATTGCGGGCAAACGATTGGGGCCAGCTGAAGTTGAGTCCATTCTCGTGAGGCATAATGATATTGTGGAGGCAGCCGCCATCGGGGTGCCGCACGAAGTCAAAGGCAGCGAATTGATCCTTTTCGCAGTGACCAGACCCGGGCTGAGTCCGACTGATGCACTTCGTCAGGAATTAATAAAAATGGTAGTTGCAGAGATGGGTAAAGCGCTCGCGCCAAAAGCCATCCTTTTTGTCTCTGACCTGCCGAAGACTCGCAATGCCAAGGTGATGAGGCGCGTGATCCGCTCGGCGTATTTGGGTCTGGAGTTGGGTGATATTTCGTCGCTGGTCAATCCACTCGCGGTGGATGAGGTTAGAAACGCAAAGCAGTAGTGAATGGTTTCAACGGGAAGTTTGTATTAATTATTATTGACATATTTATATTATTCTCATAAAATAGACAAAAATTACCATCTTTAGCGATTAGCCAATAATAATGGCTGGTTGGCGTAAATCGGATATTTATTGAATATAGGATCTATGAAGTTCAAATTCTATTAGCCGCGAAATTCGTGGCAGTTTTTGTGGTCTTGCGTAAGTTCTGGAAAAGATGAAAAAATAAATAAAGGCATATATGTCTAAACATACTAGATTCTTCGGAAGAAGAGGAGTATGTTTTCTGTTTTCATATTCATTTTTTTATTAACCAGGAGTTCAGTGCCAATGTCGGCTCTGAATATTAGTGGTAGGAGTAAATTATGTTTAAAACAATCAGGTCTTTATTTTTATTAATTACTGTGGTTGCATCTTTGTTCATGTACCCGCTGCAGTCGGTTTATGCTTTAGCCATTCCCGCAGAGATCAATAAACAATTCAACCCGATTTTGATCGATGCGGGTGGAACATCGGTGTTACGGGTTACGATATTTAACCCGAACACATTCCCATTAACAAGCGCAGCCTGGACTGATAACCTGATCGGTGTACAGACGGGTCTGAAGATTGCAAACCCCAATGGCTTAAACGTTACCTGTGTTGGTGGTTCCGTTATAGCTGTGCCTGGTACAACCACTTTATCTTTAAGCGGAGGGATTGTTCCCGCCCAGGTTGGCGCTGTGCCTGGTGAATGCTTTGTTGAAATTAATGTCACATCTACTACTGCCGGCAATCTGATTAACACAATTCCTGCGAATAATTTAAAGGCATCAGGCAATGATGGGGGAACGCCCGTAGCAATTTCAAACACTACGCCTGCAAGCGCAACGTTGACTGTCGTTGCTGTTGTACCACCTACGTTGAGCAAAGGTTTTGCGCCAAACACAATATCGATGGGAAATGTCAGTACGCTAGCCATTACGATCAATAATAATGATACAAATACAAATCTGACCGGCACTTCATTCACTGATACCCTG
>JBAXBF010000186.1:0-6363 GCA_037142095.1 Chloroflexota bacterium | reverse complement strand
ATTATGCGCACCGGGTGCGAGGATTACCTTGATCCCAAAATCAGGGTAATCAAGTCAATCAAGTAAATCATGGTTCAGACCGGGGAAGTTGGCGTGATGGAAAATCTCACGCAAAGCCTCAAAGGACGCAAAGAAGAAGGTGATAAATCGCCTTATTACGGAGGGTTTTCATCTGTTTCGCACCTTGTGCGCTATCTGCGGTTATAGCTTCTTACCCCAACCCCATCGCACGCCCAATACGGTCAAATTCCTCTTCCACATCCGCAAAAGCATCCACCAGGACGGGGTCAAACTGGCTTCCGCGCCCGTTGAGAATGATCTCACGGCATTCCATCCGAGCCAGGGCTCCCTTATAGCAGCGTTTGGAGCGCAGGGCGTCATATACATCGGCAATTGCCATGATACGGGCAGCAAGCGGAATACCTTCTCCTTGAAGATTGTCAGGGTAGCCATTCCCATCCCAGCGCTCATGGTGGCTGCGGGCGATGGAAATGCCCATATTAATGAAGCTATTGCCTGGGTAGAGGTGTTTCACTTCGTCTAATGTGTGCGCACCAATGACGGTATGCGTTTTCATCGTTTCAAACTCTTCCATGGTGAGACTACCCGGCTTTAAGAGAATACTGTCCGCGATGGCGACTTTGCCAATATCATGCAGCGGGCTGGCATTACTGAGATTACGGATAAAATCCTCATCGATGTTGGATTTATAGGGTATATCCTGGCTGAGTTTTTCCGCCAGCAGATAGCAGAAAGTTTGCACTCGTTCCAGGTGCTGACCGGTGTCGTTATCCCGCGATTCCGCCAGTTTCGATAAAGCGAAAATCGTGGACATCTGGGAATCAGAGATTTCTTTCACCTTTTCTTTTACCAATTCTTCCAGGTAGAGCTGGTAGCGATGGACTTTCAGATGAGTGTCCACCCGCGCTTCCACTTCCTCAAAATGGAAGGGCTTGGTGATATAATCCACCCCTCCACTGGTGAAGGCTTTCACTTTATCAAACGTCTCTGAAAGGGAGCTTATGAAAATAACCGGAATATCGCTGAAACGTGTGTCAGCTTTGAGTCGCCGGCAGACCTCATAGCCATCAATCTCGGGCATATTAATATCCAATAGAATTAAATCGGGCAGCTCGTTTTCCACTAGCTTAAGAGCAAGCTTACCATTGGGAACAGGTCTGATCTTGCAGCCCTTTTCCTTGAACATATTCACCAGTAAGGTGAGATTAGCCGGGGTATCATCGACCACCATAATATTGCTGTTCTTCAATTGGGATTCGTGTCTAAGTTTCATCCGTTATTCTCCTAATCTCAGCAAATAAGTTATTTCCTCATAGGCATACCGGCTGGCGAGCTCGTTCAGCTTCTGAGCGACAGCCGGGTTGTAGATCGATATATCGTTGAATAAATCCACCAGCCAGAGGATATCGGCGTTCTCAGCCGCATCCCGGCAGGCACGGACCAAATCGGCTGGCAATTCGGCGATAGCCGCCTGCCATTGTGCGTCATTCTCTACGTGTGACTCTTGATCCTTTTCGGCATGTTCATCGTAAAGAAAAACAATGCCGTTCTTTTGGTGGATAATTTCGAAAAGTTCCGCTTCCTTAAAAGGTTTGGAGAGGTAACCATCGGCTCCGGCTTCCATAACGCGCTGTTTGTCTTCCTGGAAAGCGCTGGCGGTGATCGCAATAATCAGCGTATCTTTCCCTTCCTCGGTTGCCTTTATCGTCCGAGTCGCCGTGTAACCATCCATGACAGGCATGGTCATATCCATCAGAATAATGTCTGGTTTCCATTCATGAAAGGCTGCCAGAACCTCAGCGCCGTTGGTCACCTCACGCAGTTTGAAGCCATCCATGGCGAGCATTTTTGCCAACAAGCGGCGGTTGGTTTCGCGGTCATCGGCAATTAACACCCGCCGTTCATCCTGTCCGGGTTTTACACCGATCACCCGCTTGTGCACTCGTTTTTGCTCAACCTGTTCTTCCTTACCTTCCTCAAACGGAATGGTAAATTCAAATATGCTGCCCTTGCCGGCTGTGCTGGCTACGCTGATTGTCCCTCCCATGATCTGAATGAACCCCTTACTCAAAGCCAGCCCCAACCCTGTCCCGCCCATCTTCACGCCGGAACTTCCCTGCTCGAAGACGATGAACAGATTTTCAATCTCTTCCTCAGGAATGCCGGGACCCGTGTCTTCCACCTCGAAGAGAAGCCGATTTTTGCCGCTTTCATCCGCCTGCACACCCACGCGCACCCCCACCCCGCCTTCTTCGGTGAACTTGACCGCATTCCCCATCAGGTTAATCAGCACCTGGCGCAGTTTGCCTTCATCACTGATCACCCAGTGTGGGACGCTGCCTATCCTCTCCATGATCAGCGATAGCCTTTTGTCATCGGTGCGCACCCGGAACATCATCTCCATGTCGTCGAGGAGTTTATGCAAATCGAAGGTGGATGGAGTAAAGGTTAAACGCCCGGCTTCGATCTTGGATAGCTCCAAAATATCGTTGATCAGCGCCAGCAAATGTTCCCCGCTGCGGTTGATCACCTCCAGATGCTCGCTCTGCGACGGGGATAAATAAGGGTCGCGCAGCATGAGCTGTGAAAAACCAAGAATGGCATTCATCGGTGTACGGATTTCATGCGACATGTTCGCCAGAAAAGCACTCTTGGAGCGATTGGCGGCTTCGGCGGCTTCTTTGGCTTCTTTTAAGTCTGCTTCGGCTCGTTTTAACTCGGTGACATCGCGGGAGATGCCCACCAATCCGGTAATATTACCATTGGAATCTCGCAACGGCACTGCCGAGGCGGAGTTATAAATCCAATTGCCATCTGCATCCAGAAGTCTTTCGTCTTGGTTAATAAAAGCCTGACCATCCGCAAGCACGGGGGTAATATCGGCTACATATTCGCCTTCTTTCACGCCTACCTCCAGCTCGGTATCCGTTTTTCCCAAGACTTCCTCTTCACTGCTTTTTCCCAGAAACTTTAAGTCTGCCTGGTTGGTTAACGTTTTCCGCCTATGGATATCCATCGCATAGATCGGAAAAGGAATCGTGTTGATCAAGGTCCTGAGCAAATTACGTTCATTCGAGAGGGTCTCTTCTGCTTGTTTGAGTTCGGTAATATCCCGAATTGACTCGATGGCGCCGATTTTTAGTCCATCGGTACCAACCAACAGGCTGGCATAGCCAACCAGGACTCTATCCTTTCCTCCTAAATTAATATAGGATGTTTCTGCGGTAAGGATGCTCCCATCTCGCTTGATGTGTTTATAGCTTTGCCCCGGTTGTTCGTCCGGGTTATCCACAAGATCGAGAAGGATCGGGCGCCGTTCATGATAAAAGGGGAGGGCATATTCATAATTACCTTTCCCAATCATATCCGCACTCTTTACGCCGGTTAATTGTTCCATCATCCGGTTCCAGCCTGTGATCTTCCCCTCATTATCGACGACCATCGTTGCCAGGGGGAGGAAGTTAATGATATCCGCCAGACGCCGCTCAGACTCGCGCAGTGCTCGTTCGGCATGTTTACGGGCAGAGATGTCGCGCGACATACCCACAAAACCGGTCAGGTTTCCCACCTGGTCGCGCATCGTCCTGCGCGAAATCTCAACCCAGACCGTTGAGCCATCCTGGCGGTATTGTTCAATTTCCAGGCGCGTGCTTGCATCTTTGCCTTGATTGATTTCAAAGGAACTCTGCTCGTAGGCTTTGAGAAGAGTATCCAATGATTCAGGGGGCATCGTTTCAGATATGGTTTCTTGCAAAGCTTCCTCGGGTTCCAAACCGCGTAATTTGCGAATGGATGAGCTCACGTAGGTTAAGTGATATTCGGTGTCGGTCGTCCAGATCACATCGTCGCTGTTCTCGGTGATTAAGCGGTAGCGTTCCTCGCTGCTGCGTAATGCCGCGACCGCCTCATCTCGCTGGGCTTCCATCTTTTTGCGCTCGGTGATATCCGCCTTTAGTCCCAGGATGCCGACAGGTTTTCCGTTGGTATCGCGCAGAAAAGCATAGGTGCTTTCGAGAATCACAAGGGAACCATCCTTACAATATTCCTCGAGGTCAAGTTTTAAATTAAAACTCGGATCTGTACCCTCCGTCTTCTCCTGAGATATCGATTCATGAAAAGCACGGACGACCGCGGCTTTGGATTGCGGGGTAAGATAGTCGTCCATCTTCAAGTTGAGCATCTCTTGCGGTGTATAGCCAATTAAAGGAAATATGGAGGGGCTTGCATAGGTGCATTTCATATTCAAATCCCAGATCAAGACAGCCTGGGGAAGGTGGTGGACAATCTTACGGAATACCTCTTCACTCTCCCGTAAAGCTTTGGTGGCTTCATTCTTCTGGTTGGCAAGTTGAACGTTTTCGAGAGCGGCTCCCAAAGAAGCGGCAATGGTGGTGAGCAGGCGTAGGTCCGATTCACCGTAGCCATTCTCATGTTCGAAATTCTCGAGTTGGATAGCGCCCAGAATGCGGTCACTGCTGATGACCGGGACGGCAATACCCAATTTGCAGGGAATAGTGCCAGGTATGAGCGGCGCATTCAAATCCTTTTTTCCGCCATACAAGATGTAGCCAACCTCTCGCCGGATCAGACGGTCATTAATGCCACCCGGGTAGGGTGGCTGCGGCTCCAACGTCAGGCGTTCACCGTTTTCGTAGATGTAAGAATAGTGAATCAGATTGGTATCCTCATCATAGCGGTTGATGATGAGATTGGGGGTAGCGAACGCTTCCCGCAACTTATCTCCGACCAGGTCGATGATGCCCTGAAAATCCAGCTCAGCCGCCAGACCGGATTGGACGCTGTTGATAATCGCCAGCTCAGTCGTGCGCTGGCGTTCGGCTTCCAGAGCGCGGAAGCGCGTCAAGGAGGTGGCGATATGTTGAGCAACATAAATCAGGACTTCGTCATCCTTATCGGTATAGCAAATCCCTTTGATATAACTCTGCACGAGTACGGAACCAATGATTTTGTCTTCTATTTTGAGAGGTACACCGATAAAATCTTCATTGGCTATGCCGACTAATTCCACTTCCTTGCTAGCCAGCAAGGCTTTATACTGCTCCAAACCATGTTTGAGCGAATTGCCGCTGCGGATGATGTAACCGCTTATGCCGCGAAAGTCTTTCAACGGCTGGGGGGTAAACGGTTCGTCTACTTGATCCACAAAGTAAGGAACATTCAACATCCCGCTGGCTTCATCGTAAAGGACAATAAAGAAATTTTCGGCGTACATCATCTCCCCCACAATGTGGTGGATTTGGGTGAAGAAATCGTGCATGTCGCGTGCGCTGCTGGCGGCATCCGTGATTTTATAGATCGCCGTCAGGATATTGTTCCTTTGCTGTAGTTCGACAGTGCGTTCATCCACTTTTTGTTCCAGGTTGGCGTTCTGTACTCTCAGCATTGTCTGGGCATCCACCAATTCAATCTGCATGCCGCGTTCCTTCACGATCAGACGCTCTTGAAAACTATAAAATAGGGTGAGCAAGCTCATCTCAACACCCAGAAACAATATCATCGTGCTGAGACCAATCCAGGGACTCGTTTGAACCACGATAAAGGGTGGGATCAGCCAACCCAGGCTGCTCATGATCGCAAATAAAGTGGCAGACAAAACGCTGAGAGCGGTGATGATAATACCAGCTCGTTTTCCGATAAAGATAAGGGCGAAAATGGGGAGCAAAACGAAGAAGGCTGCTCCTCTACCGGTCAACCCCTCATAAAACATGTTGATTGTGGCAAGGATAATACCAATCAGGAGAATAGAAGCCACGCGCAGATGATATTTTAAACCGCGCCATACGCTAACCACGATTACACCCAGTTCAAGAATGATAAATACAATGGTATCCCGCCATTGTTCGGGATGATAAAAGATTTTTACGACGTTTGGAAGAATTGCAAGCAAGCCTAAGAAAGCTGTGATGGTCAGGAAACTATTCAGAATCTTGGTGCGCCAGGCTTGTAGACCAATTTCTGTATTCCCAAACTTTTTTATGTTCATACCTTATCCCTTATAGAATCGAGAACAAACATGTCTTCCTCCAGAAAATATCAAAACTTGTTCTTGCATCCATAGCCTATGAGTATTAGAGCCATTAAGGTCAGGATTTTAAAATATGTTGATTAAAGTATATCAGCATTATCGACTTTAAGAAAGTAATTTTTAAGCCATCCCCATCAACCAGCCAAATCCTGTGCCCCTACCCTGGCACGCAAAGCCGCTAAGCCGCCAAGAAGAAGGTGATGAATCACCTTACTACGAAGATTTTCCATCTGCGTCGCATCTTGTGCGCTTGTCATTATAATCTTCCCCTGTATTTAACAGCGATAAATTGCCCA
>JBAXBF010000185.1:0-6435 GCA_037142095.1 Chloroflexota bacterium | reverse complement strand
ACTCAGTTCTTTAAAGTCGCAAACACCTTTTCTATACGTGTAAGAGCCCAATCCATTTCATCACGAGTGATTACCAGCGGAGGTGCAAAACGCAACACAACATGATGCGTCTCTTTACATAAAATGCCTTCCTGCTTTAATGCTTCGGCGTACCGCCGCGCGCCGCCCGCTTCCGGTATCAATTCCACACCAACCAGTAGCCCTTTTCCCCGCACTTGGGCAATGTGGGGACTGTTAATCTCGCTTAATCGTTCCATCATATACAAGCCTTGCTGTTGCGCATTCTCAATCAGATTTTCATCCACGATCACCTGCAAGGCTTCACGGGCAACCGCGCAAGCCAGTGGATTGCCGCCAAAGGTAGAACCATGATCGCCAGGCTGAAATACATCCATCACATCCTGGGATGTCAGCACAGCCGAGATCGGGTAAAACCCACCTGAAAGTGCCTTACCAATGATGACTACATCTGGATGGACACCTTCCCAGTCACAGGCGAAGAATTGTCCGGTTCTTCCTAACCCGGTCTGGATTTCATCTGCCATAAAAAGGATATGATGGCGGCTGCAAATTTCGCGCACTTTCTTCAGATAACCATTGGGCGGGATGAGAACCCCACCCTCACCCTGGATAGGTTCCACCATGAAAGCGACCGTATCCGGTGTGATTGCCGCTTCAAGCGCTTCTGAGTTTCCATAGGGGATATTAACAAAACCTGGCGTAAATGGACCAAAACCATCCTGATACTGGCTTTCCGTCGAAAAACCAACGATGGTGGTCGTTCGTCCGTGAAAATTACCAGCACAGGTGATGATTTCCGCTTTTCCGGCTGAAACACCTTTCTTTTGATATCCCCATTTACGCGCCATTTTTAATGCCGTCTCGACCGCTTCAGCACCGGAGTTCATCGGCAGCATCATCTCAAAACCGGTTAACTCACAGAGTTCTTTTGCCAGGAGCGGTAATTGCACATTGCGGAAGGCGCGTGAGGTAAGGGGTAAGCGCGCTGCCTGTTCGACCATCGCTTTGAGGATGCGCGGGTGGGCATGTCCTTGATTCACAGCCGAATAGGCACTTAAAAAATCCATGTAACGACTGCCCTCGACATCCCAGACCCAGACACCAGAACCGCGTTCCAATACCACGTCCAGGGGTTTATAATTGTGGGCATTATATTTATTTTCTAAATTTATATATTCGTGTGTATTCATAGACAATTCTCCGAGCATTTTGATAATAACATGAAACGAAATAGTTGTCAAATTTATATTCGATTCTCAAAGATTTTAGCTCTATATCAAGCGAATATCGTGCTATAATCAATATTAATATCGGATTTCAAATCTACCCTTGGAGAAAAGCAATATGATGCGCCAAATTGACCCGCTCGACAGAATCATCTTACAAACATTGCAAGTGGATGGACGCACTCCTTTTACCCAGATCGCCAAACAAACCAGCGTCTCAGAAACCACAATCCGCAGCCGTTACCAAAGTTTGGTGGAAGATGGCATTATTCGCACGGTAGGCATGGTCGATCCATATGCGGTCGGCTATCAAGCCCCCGCACTCCTTAACGTGCGCGTTGAGCCAAATAAAATCGATGAAGTAGCCCAAAAAATCGCCACCTATCCTGAAGTGCGTTATTTGATTATGACCCTGGGATCATTCGATTTGAATGTGGAAGTGTTTTGCCGCGACCTGGCTCATCTAACAGAGTTGGTTAAACAACGCATCCATATTTTAGAGGGTGTTTATTCTGTAGAAACGTTAATGATCGCCAAGAGTTATAAATTAACTTACCGCTGGCAGCCGTCGCTCGATGTGGAAGAATAACGCCTGTTTGATCAACGTCCCAATTCACGCACATTCTGCCAGATCAAGTAAATCGCAAGGGCAATCGCTCCCCCCACTAAAATCAATTGCCAGTTCATAAATATGACCAATAACATCGCCATAACCGCCAATAACACCGATACGGCAGCCACCGTCTGTTGGAAATTGCCGTGAAAGATAGACTCAATCAGCACAAAAACGAACAAGAGGGCTGCCAATCCAGTCCAAACTTCTTTGGGATTGAAGAGAATCAGCGAGACTATCCCCGCAAGAATTAACCCAATGCTAACCGCCGACCAGGCTTCTGCCAGACGGTCGAAACGCAATTGTGCCGCGCTTGCTGGTTCGGCGAGATGCTTGATATGCATCTGGGGGTCATCTTCAATCCCCGCCCGCAAACGTTCGACGCGCCGTTTCAAACTCGTTAAGAGTACCTCGTTTTCGGTTTGTTCGCGGCGCAACGCTCTGACTCCCGCCGAAAGCTCATCCCGGTTCTTTTCGATCGCTAACACCTGTTTGGTAACAAAGGCATCGTCCTGCAAAGCCTCTGCCGTGACACCCAATCTGTGCAATGCTTCGCTTTTAACCAGGATTTCCTGATCCAATGCCACCTGGCGTGCCTCTAATTCGACACACCGTTTATCCAGTAAATCCAATTCTGCAGGCGGTGTTGGCACCTTATCCAGCCCGGAAAATCCAAGGGTATCATACCAGGAAGAACGCACAGAACCATCCCGGTTATACATCGGACCAGAAGGCGCGTTCTCACCCGCAATTGGATCCCGCGCATACAACCCCCACAAGCCGCGATAATTCTTTACCCAGGGCACGCTCTCATTGATTACCACCGGAGTCCACTCATACTTTTGCCCTGGACCAATATTGACACCATCACCGCGCGCATAATCCACAAATGGAATGCGGAAGACAAAAGGACCCGTCCCAAAAATCGGAGCCTGCTTCAGGGTTTCCATCCAAAATTTATTAAGTCCATCCAATAGACGCGTAACCGGTGCAAGCAGGGCAACACTCACTGCGGTAACATACTCACCAGGGCGAAAATAAGATGCATGCGACCCGGCTCCAACATAAACCACCGGATGCCCATCCATCACATCCAATTGATCTTGATCATCCCAGCGCCGCCTCAGATCATCTCCATGAAAATCGTGGGCAGCGTAGCCAGCCCAGCGCGGGGTAAGCATCCCATCCCCGCACGGGTAAAGATACAACATCATCATTTCCCAGTCGGCTTCATGATCGTTAACGCCATGATAGGCTGAACGCCAACCATTATAGAAATAGAAGAACCAGTATTGAAGAACAACCCAGCCGTTATGGCGGATCACCCGACCATGATATACATATTTTTCATCGGCGCGTTGCGCGTCACGATATTCGAGCTCAGCCACCGCAGCAGTAGCGCCCGGGACCCTGCCCCGCATTAACAATGTGAGAGAAAAAAATGCATCTGCCAGGCGTGAGATATATCCAACTCTAGCAAGCCTTCCTTGTCCGGCATGAAATTTGTTTTCCTTATCCCGCGTCTTACGCGTATGTGTGATCATCGCCTTGGCGGAATCACCTAAGTCAAGCGGCTCCACCAGACGCAGAAATTGCACAGCACCCGTTGGAACGGGGGGAGGGTCAGCCAGGATATCGAGCGTAACCTGACCCTGGCGGATTAACATTTCATCATGACCATCCGGCAAGTGCATCCACAAACTGCAATGTTGAATATAACGTTCGATATCGCTTGGATAAAAATACTCGCCGCGGATAAAACGTAAAACCGGCTCGAAGCGGCGCAAAAGCTCGAGGTCAGATGCTGTTTCAGGAATTTTTGGAGATGATGAGATTTGTGCTGGCATATTTTTTATCAATCTTGAACGCAATTCTGACTTCTTTTTGATTCATCAGAAGAATAACCAATGCCGATAAAAATAGAGAAACATAATCGGGTTCACCCCGAATACAATCGCCGAATAAAATGATCAGAACAACCCCATTGTAAAGCATTAACCATGTCCAACCCCAGGGTTTGAGACGCAAAAAATTGAGCGTAAAGTACAAACCCAGGATCCCCGTAACGAGATCAAAAACAGCCTCGATGATGGGTTGAAGCTCCTGTGCGGTCAATGTGCCTGTTTCCGTCTGCGGCACCTCAAGCCAATCCGCCATTTCCTGCAGAACGGGTGAAGCAGATATGGGAATGAGCCGCGCCACCTGGGGTAACATGATCCAAATCCCCAACAACCCAATTAATATCGTAATAAACATATCAATGAGCGAGAGCCATGCAATAAGCGTAACAGACGCCGGACGCTTGGTATGCGGTTCGGAATCTTTTGTTTTCTTTTTGAAAGAGAAGAATTTCATATTGCAATTTTCAATTAAATTAAATCAATACGCTATCGTTCTCCCTGCTGGAAAAACTTAACGACTCAGAAAACCTATGGATATTCTATCTGAGATACATGCCGAATGCAAGCGATTTGCATAAATAATTCTATTAATCGACAATTATTAAGATACCCCTTACTCGCTTCTATAAAAATAGATCTTTTATGTTGAATATGGAATTAAAAAACGGGACCCGGAGTCCCATTTTCAACATAAAAATTATTTATTTATCAGGCTGGGGGCAAAGGATTCGAACCTCTACATATGGATCCAGAGTCCACTGTCCTACCATTAGACGAGCCCCCAATAAGGCTTGCTGAATTTTAAAGCAAGAGGTATTATAACAGAGATGCAAGGAAGGTGCAAGATGAAAACTATGGTGATCGGTTATGGAAATACGCTGCGCGGCGACGATGGGTTTGGCTGTTACGCCGCAGAACGTTTAATGGAGCGGGCTAACTTACCCCAAACGGAATTTCTCATTCTTCAACAGTTGACTCCAGAAATTGCCATTGATCTCTCATCGGTTGATCTGGTCGTATTCATTGATGTGAATGTTTACACATCCGCTGGAGAGATAACCATCCAAAATGTGCAGACTCAGGAGATAACCCCGGCAAGCCTCTCCCACCACCTCACGCCCCAAAGTCTGCTGGCGCTGGCGCAAGCCCTCTACGGTACATCCCCCCAAGGAACCCTCTTTTCTGCCGGCGCCGAGAGTTTCGATTTATCGGAACATCTTTCACCTGCTCTTGAAGCGATCATGCCGGAAATATTAGAACGGATTGAAACATTTCTAAAATCCCAGGAATAACTTTCCCGCTATCCTTATTTTATAGAATTATGATTTGTTAATATGGAACAAAATAGGTGATCAAAATGAAAAGAATAGCATTCGTTGACCCTTTCAGTTCTCCCCAATTTCTTGCTGAAGCCTTAAGATCCAAAAAGGTCAGCCCTGTGGCAATCTACAATCAAAAATTAACCCCAGGCATTTTGGAACACTTTTACCGGGCTTATGATTTTGATATTGTTTGTCATACTTCAAAATGGGAGCTGGCGACACTGCTGAAATGTCTTCAAGATTTGCATGTGGAGCATATCTTCTATGGAAATGAATTTAGTGTTAGCATAACAGACCAATTAGCGAATAAACTTTGCCCCAGATATGCGAATGACCCGCAAACCAGCGCATGGCGTTGGAATAAATATGATATGGACCAACGAATTATGGAGTGCGGTTTGCCTCACATTAAACAAATCCGGGTTGGGAATAAGTTGACCCATGCAGAACAAAAAGAGATTAGCGAAATTTTTACTTTCCCGGTTGCCGTGAAACCTGTGCAAGCGGGCGGTACGCAGGGCTATGCAAAATGTAACTCGCTTTCTGAAGTCGTTTCTCATTTAGCTGAAATTCCTGAAGAGCATTTATCCCTATACGCTAACGCTTTCGTAGTACAGGAATTCATTGTGGGGGAAGAATATATCGTCAATACTGCAAGCCTTGAGGGAAAACATTGGGTTTCGGATGTTTTTAGAAATGTTAAGCATTATTATAAAAACTCGAACATATATCAACGAACAGAAATTGTTGACCCTGACGAGGAGGTATGGCAAGTTTGTATAACCTATGTCAAAAACGTTTTGGATATGCTTGGTTTCCATAACGGTTTAGCGCACACGGAAGTCTTTTATAACGAGAAAGGACCTCTGCTCCTCGAAGTTAATCCACGCATCGTTGGCGCTGAAGGTTTTATCTCAAAAATTGCTAAACTGGTCTACAATTGGTCTCAGCCTGAGCTTTTGATGGATGCACTGATGGGATTATTACCCAATGAGTTGGACTATCGCTGTAAATCATGGGGTTATCTGGTTTATTTGAATAATTGGGAAGAACAACATACATTAAGAGAACTCAACATAGCGCTTTTACAAAAACTGATCTCATTCAAAGAAGCCAAATTATTGCATCCTGTCGGAAGCATTCTAGGAGCGCCAACCAATTTACTGGATACAGCAGCATATGCTCTTTTGCATTCTCATGACCTGAACCAATTAAAAGAGGATTATGATCAGCTAATGTCATGGGAAAAAGAAGGCACTCTGTTTTAATCCATAACTTCAAAGTATGCTAAATTTTGTAATTCTCTATCTGACCCATATTTATATCCACTCGTTCGTTCATCAATCTCTAGA
>JBAXBF010000184.1:0-6464 GCA_037142095.1 Chloroflexota bacterium | reverse complement strand
GGATAAAGTATAATAGTCCATTAGAGAAAGTTGGTATTAACCATTTGTGGCTCGTCTTGTACATTATTATTGTGCCGTGAATACGGAATAAGAAAAAAAGTTAGTTATATCCAGATGTTTCGCAGATATTCGAGATATTTTGATTCGATCAAAAAAATCTATGTTTATTAGCGTTTGGTTGGAATCAATATCGATGGTATCCCATGATCGGATTTCAGTGGTGTAACCATATACCAGATTAATCTGGAAGGCGGAAATCGGGTGGTTATTTACAGAATAAGGAGTAGGATATGACCGATTCCAATTCGTCACTCAAATCAATCCCAAAAGTGGCAGTCGTTAACGACGATGTTGTTCAATTGAATATATTATGCGGTTTGTTGCGCAAGGCAGATGTAGAACCGCTTCAATTCAAAAGCGCCGAAGCTGCTTTATCAGCTTTTGAGCTGGGTGTGACACCTGCCCTAATTGTGACCGATCTATACATGCCAGGCATTGACGGCTGGCGGTTCTGCCACCTTCTGCGTTCACCTGAATATATCACCTTTAATCAAGTCCCAATTCTCGTGGTATCGGCTATCTTCGAAGGGGATGAGGTATCCCGCATCACCACAGTGCTTGGCGCAAACAGTTTTTTGCCCATCCCAGTCGATGGTAAGCAGTTCATTGATCGAATTCAGATGCTGCTCAAAGGTGAGAAGATATCCGAAATGATCAATGTGCTGATTGTAGAGAATGATAAGCAAATTTCTTTTGGCTTAATGAAATCTTTCCAGGCGCACGGTTTCCAGGTGAGTACTGCCTTTACGTACAAGGAGAGTATCAACTTGATTGGGTGGACTCCTTATCATGTGGCAGTGTTGGAATATGATCTGCCGGATGGACTTGGGGATGATCTAATGAAGGTAATACGGGAAAAATTTCCGGATTGTATATGCATAATGATGACAGGTTATTCACGACCGGAACTCGCCCTGACATGGATAAAAATGGGGGCGTCTGACTACCTACAGAAACCCTTTGATCCTGAATATGTGATTGCTCAATGTGAGCGAGCTCGCCGGGAGCATTCGCTGATGCGCAGCCGGGACTTGCTAAATGACCGAACCCGCCAACTTTGGGAAAGCGAGGAGAAATATCGCAGCCTGGTGCAACATACAAGTGATCCAATTTTCTCATTCAATCCAGATGGAACCTATCGTTTTGCCAACGAAGCCCTGGCTCGGGCTTATGGAAAAAAGCCGGAGGAAATTATTGGTAAGACGCTATATGATTTCTTCCCATACGATGAAGCTGAAAGACGTATGGAATTGGTCCGGCATGTATTTAATACCGGTGAAAAGGGAGGAATCGAAGGCAAGGTCATCATCCATACCGGGGAGGAACGCTATTACCTCACGCGTATTGATCCAGTGAAAGATGAACAGGGGAAGGTTCTGTACGCAACTTGTACCTCAAAGGATATCACGGATCGCGAACTGGTAGAGGATGCGTTGGGAAAGAGTGAAGAACGGTTCCGAGCGGCAATCAGTGCATTACAAGAAGGTTTCGTGCTGCATGACCAAGATGGATCAATCGTGATGTGCAACCAGAGTGTAGAACGCATCATGGGGTTGAAAGAATCTCAGTTGCAGGGACGTAGTCCGCTAGATCCGCGATGGCGTACCATTCATGAAGATGGCTCAGACTACCCTGGAGAAACCCATCCTGCAATGCTATCGCTACGACAGGGCATCACTCAATATGACGTAATTATGGGGATTTATAAGCCTTCTGGTGAACTGACCTGGGTTTCTGTCAATTCAGCTCCAATCGGGTTGAACGAAAAACCAATTGGCGTGGTCGTAACAGTTGTCGACATCACTCAGCGTAAGCAGGCAGAGGAGGAGCTGCAGGAGAGCGAAGCGCATTATCGAGCCATGGTAGAGGGCGCTCCAGGGATCATTTATTCGTTCTCGAGCAAACGCGGCGGCTTCTATTATTCACCACGCGTGGTTGATATCCTCGGCTATTCTCCGGATCAACTGATTAACCAACCTTTGCTCTGGCATGATTCAATCCATCCTGAGGACGTGCTGCGGGTTGATCATGACATTCTCACAGCAGCTATGGATAAAGCATTTGAAATCGAATACCGTATAAAGGATGCAAATGGGACCTGGCACTGGTTCATTGATCGTTCTATCAGGTTCAAGATTGAAGGCGATGATATAATCATAGAGGGGCTTGCATTGGATATCACGGATCGTAAGGCGATCGAGACCCAAATTCAGGAGCAACTTGAAGAATTGAACCGTTGGTATGGTGCCACTTTGGGGCGTGAAGAGCGCATCCTTGAATTAAAAAAAGAAGTGAACCATCTTTTAACCGAAGCTGGGAAATCCCCACGCTATGCCAGCGTATTGAATATGGCAGATGACATGATACCTGATAGCAGCAAACTAGGTATTCCTATCCTTAAGGAGTAACAATGTGATCCAAGAAACAAAACAACCGCAACCCAGTATTCGTTTCGTTTGGATGGCAATTCTCCTGCCGACGATGATTGTAGCAACAGGCTTATTCACCCTCCTATTGGCTTATAACCGCTCTCAGGATTACATTGAAACAACCGATGCACGCTTGCTGACAGCGGCCGAGATGCTACGGGAAATCGACGGGTCAAATTATCATGACCAAATCAATGGTCCAACATCGATATCGAAGGAGCAGTTCGATAGCATTGTCAAACGAAACGATGATCTGTGCCGGCGTCTCCATCTCCAATACCTGTGGAGTGTCCTGCAGATTAATGACCAGTTGGTGTTCACCAGCGCAACGCACTCAAATATAGATGACCCATCTTCGCCCGTCGGCTCCTTTTTTGAAGTACATCGCGATCCTAAGTCTTTTTCGCCAGCCTTGGGATCCGAAATGAAACCGACGTTTTCAACCTTTAATAATGAATGGGGTATGGGAAGGCAGGTGCTCATTCCCTCCAAAGACTCTCATGGGCGAACTTATATTTTGGGTGCCAGCCTCCAGATGGTAGAATATGACGCTATGATCCGGCAAACAATCTTGGTATCGGTCGCCATTGGACTGGGGATTATGGTTTGCTCCCTTTTACTAACCCTGATGCTTACCCGCAGATTGACCGAACCCATTATCCAATTGACCAGCGCTGCCGATCAGATGTCTTCCGGCGATCTGGAGATTGTTCTTCCATCTGCATGGACGAGGGAACTGCAATCTCTTTCCCGCTCACTCGACAAAATGCGCCAGGGGTTAAAGCAACAGATCAAGAGTCTACGGGAGAGCAGGGATTTACTCAACGCTTCCCAACAAATTTCTAAGATCGGCGGCTGGGAGTGGGACGTAAAAGAGCAGTCCATGTTCTGGACAGATGAGGTTTACCGAATTCACGGGTTATCTCCTGCGGATACTCAGACTGGTTCTACTGATCATATCCAAAAGAGCATCTTGTGCTATGATCCAGCCGACCGCCCGATCATCCAGGCGGCTTTTCAGGATTGTATCGAAAAAGGCAAGCCATATGATCTCGATTTACCCTTTACAACCATGCAAGGAGAGCGCAGGTGGATTCGCACCAAAGCGGAAGCCGTAACTCAGAATGGTGAGGTTGTGCTCGTTGTGGGGAATATGATGGACATCACCGAACGAAAAATGGCGGAAGATGCTCTTCGGATGAGTGAGCAAAAATACCGTCTCCTGGTTGAAAATGCCAATGATATTGTCTATTCCTTGACGCCGGATGGAACCTTCATTTACGTGTCACCCACCTGGACGAGGTTCCTTGGACATGCCATCAGTGAAGTCGAGAATCATCCCTTCCAGTCCTTTATTTACCCAGAAGATCTTCCCGCTTGTCTGGAATTCCTCGATAAAACGATCAAAACCGGGGAAAAACAATCTGGAATCGAATACCGGGCACGCCATAAAGACGGCACCTGGCACTGGCATACCTCGAACGCTGCCACTATAAAGAATGAGGATGGTATCGTTGTATCCTATATAGGCATTGCCCGTGATATCAGCGAACGTAAGAAGGCAGAAGAAAGTATCCTGGCGAGCCAGGTAGAATTGCATCGCCTGCTTGAGGAGACTAAGCGATCCCGCCAGGCTTTGCTCAGCGTGGTCGAAGACCAAAAACGGGCAGAGGCGGAAAAGGAAATGATTCAAAACCAATTGCTCCAATCCCAGAAGATGGAGTCGGTTGGTCGGCTGGCAGGCGGAATGGCGCATGATTTTAATAATCTTTTAGGAGTGATCATGGGTCATGCCGAGACAGCCCTGGCAACAATTGCACCCGATCAGTCAGGTTATCAGGACTTACTGGAAATATTAACAGCCTCTGAACGTTCCGCCGATCTCATCCGCCAATTGCTAACATTTTCCCGCAAACAGATCATCAGCCCCAGGATTCTGAATATTAACGATTCCATTGCCAACCTGCTTAAGATGTTAAAACGCTTGATCGGTGAAGATATTGAGCTGGTCTGGCAGCCTGGCTCAGACCTGAAACCCGTTTTGATAGACCCTTCACAACTTGACCAGGTGTTGATTAACCTGATGGTTAACGCCCGCGATGCTATCCCAGGCGTTGGGAAAATTGCCATCAAGACGGGTAGTGTGCTTGTGGATGAGCGTGATGTCTCCCAATTTAAAGGCATGGATAGCGGTCAATATCTCCTTTTGACAGTCAGTGATAATGGCTGCGGAATGGACGACGCGACGCTTTCCCATCTTTTTGAACCTTTCTTTACCACGAAAGAAGTGGGCAAAGGGACCGGCTTGGGGTTGGCTACCATCTTCGGTATCATCAAACAGAATAATGGCAATATTTACGTCTCCAGTAAACCTGGGGAGGGTACAACCTTCAATATCTATCTGCCGGTTTGTGATGCCGAAGTGGTCCCTGATCATCCACATCAGGAAGAGGTAGCTCCCCGAAGAGGAAGTGAAAAGATACTGATGGTTGAAGATGAAGAAGCACTTCTCCAGCTTGGCGTAGATGCCCTTGAAGATTCAGGATATACCGTCCTGGCGGCGAATACACCTGAGGAGGCTCTCCGCCTGATGCAGGAACATTCCGTGTCTGTGGATTTGATCATTACGGACGTTGTCATGCCTAAGATGAATGGCAAAGAGTTGGTAAAGCAGATACGCTTGCTTCATCCTGGGATAAAATGTCTCTTTATGTCTGGTTATACTGCGGACATCATTGCCGACCAAGGCGTTTTGGACAAGGATATCTTTTTTATTCAGAAACCCTTTTCGTTGAATAGCCTGACCGTTATGGCACGCCAGGTTTTAGAAAATGATCTTGAAGGATAATAGATAACCATGTTAAATAAAGCAATTCAAATATTTATTTTTTTGGCACTATTTGTGATTCTACCGCTAAGTGATAGTCACGCCTTTGGAACGCCGGAAGCACCCAAACCAATCTATGTTGATTATGAATACGGTGATCTTAAAGAAGTCATTGTGGGTGTGCCGTTTGATATCTATCCTGATATTGAGGTAGCAACATGGGTGAAGGAAGCTCTAAAAATTGTGCCGGAAGCAGAAGCAAAAAAACTCAAAGAAAGATCCGGAAAGACTTCTGTTGAGATAGGCAAATACGCAGATATGGAAAAGGAAAACAAGGAACTTATCGCCATTCTGGAAAAACATGGTGTGAAGGTCTGGAGACCCGAACAACTTACTAAAGAGCGGGTTGAGCAGAACTTTGGTCAGGGATTTGTCAGCTTTGCAGGTGTTTCGCAACAATATACGCGCGACCCCATGCTGGTCATTGGCAATAATGTGATTGAAAATGCCATGGGCTCTCTTTACCGGCGCAGCGATATTTTGGGTTTAAGAAAACTCTTTAACGAAAGGGTGCTTGGATCAGATGCCAGATGGGTTGCGATGCCAGGCATTGATTACTCTATGATGATTAAAAATGGTCAATTCGATAAGACAGGATTTCCAGTGATTGAGGGCGGGGATGTCATTGTTCTTGGCAAAAAGATTTTTGTAGGAACATCGCAAAACCGGGCAACAGGCTCCAGTGAATTGGGATTTAAGTGGCTCAAATCATATCTGGAACCGCAAGGATATGATGTGGAACGGGTGCGCTTAACCGAGGATATTCTCCATTTGGATGTGGCATTATCTGTGCCGCGTCCGGATGTCATTGTGGTTAGCCCGCAAGCTTTCATTGATGGTGTTCCGGCTTACTTCAATAATTTCAAGCGCATTGAAGTAAGTAAAGAAGATGCCCGATTTCTTGCTGTAAACGGATTACCGATAAATAAGGATAATTACATCATGGGAACCAATGATTTTTTTGACGGCAAGAAAGTAAAAGAAGGTCTGGAAAAATTCGGCATCAAGGTGTACTCAATTAATTTTGGTCATCATAATGAGGATGGCGGTTCAATCCGTTGCAGCACGCAGCCGCTCTATCGTAAGCT
>JBAXBF010000183.1:0-6477 GCA_037142095.1 Chloroflexota bacterium | reverse complement strand
TCCAGGGAGAAGGAACCAGGGTGAGTCTTATCGACGCGCCCTTCACCGATTTTCTTCCCATCCGAGTATAACGTAACGGTGCCGCCCTTAGCCATACCGCCGCCATCGTACGCAAACTCCATGCGTACCTGGTGCTTGCCGGACGGAATCTTCGGGTTGCCTTCGATTATGAATTGCTGCAAGCCGAAAAAGCTGTAGCAGAACTTCAGTTTTCCTTCTTTGACATACAGACTGATGCCGCCGGTGACACCGCCATTGGCATAGATCACCCCTTCTGCGCCGGAGTCTGGCACAATTACTTCGCCAGTAATCGCTAACGATCTGTTGAAGAGGCCGATGGAGAGCGCAGGATTCAGGCGGCTCATCCCGCCGTATAGGATCTGACGGGTGCCTTTGACTAACACGGGACGTCCGGATTTCTCGGGATTGGTGCGTTCAGCAAAGCGATCGTCCAGCGGTAACACACTGTACTTGACCGCCTCGATCAGCCACTGCCGCTGAAGCTCGTGCAACATATCCGGGTTTTCTTTCGCCAGATTCTTCGCCTGGCTCCAATCGGTGGTGGTGTCGTACAATTCCCACACATCGTCGTCGAACGCGGGCATGATGGCGGCGGAGGTGGTTTCCCAGGGCGTGCGGTGTTTGGTGACCGCCGTCCAGCCTTTATGATAGATGCCGCGATTCCCGTTCATCTCGAAGTACTGGGTGTCATGTCGTTCAGGTGCCTTGGCTTCCTCGAACGAGTAAGCCATGCTCACTCCTTCAATCGGGCGCTGCTGCACTCCATTGACAAAGATGGGTTCGGGCAGTCCCGCGGCTTCCAGGATGGTCGGCGCAACGTCAATCACATGATGGAACTGATTGCGAAGCTCACCCTTGGCTTTGATGCCGTTGGGCCAATGGACGATCGTGCCGTTGCGGATGCCGCCAAAATGAGACGCGACCTGCTTGGTCCACTGGTAAGGGGCGTCCATGGCGTGTGCCCAGCCCACCGAATAGTGATTGTACGATAGCGGTCCGCCAAATTTGTCGAGATTTGCCTTAAGAAACGCGGGTGTTTCCAGATCGCTGAAGCCCGAGGCGGTTACCATCTCATTGAAGGTGCCCTTCATCGAGCCTTCGGCTGAGGCACCGTTGTCGCCGATGATGACGTAGATCAAAGTGTCATTCAGGATGCCCATCTCTTTGATGGTGTCGATCAAGCGCCCGACATTGTAATCGGTGTGTTCGAGGAAGGCGGCGTAGATTTCCATCTCGCGGATGATAATCGGCTTCAACTCGGCGGAAACATCGTCCCAGGCGGGAATCCCCGCGTTGCGTTCGGTCAATTGGCAATCTTGAGGGACGACGCCGAGTTTCTTCTGGCGGGCTAAGGTCTCCTCGCGCAATTTGTCCCAGCCCTGGTCGAACTTACCCTTATATTTGTTAATCCAATCCTTCGGCACGTGATGGGGAGCATGCGTTGCTCCTGTCGAAAAGTAGATAAAGAAAGGCTTATCGGGCACGAGTGCCTTCTGTTGGCGGATCCATTGGATCGCCTTGTTGGTCATATCCACGGTAAAGTGGTACCCTTCCTCGGGCGTCTTATCGGGCTCGACCGGGATGGTGCCTTCATAAATCGCCGGATAGTATTGGTTGGTTTCGGCGGCGATGAAGCCGTAGAAATACTCGAATCCGCCGCCGGCTGAGGGCCAGGCGTCGAAGGGACCCACCGGACCGGTCTGCCAGGTCGGCACTTCATGGCACTTACCGAACTGCGCCGTTGAATAACCGTTGAGCTTAAGCGTGCGGGCGATTGGTGAGATGGTGTTGGGCAGCAGCGAAGTGGATCCAGGCGCGGATGTCGCAAACTCGGTGATCGAGCCCATGTTGCATGAGTGATGGTTCCGTCCAGTTAGGAGCGCCTGACGGGTCGGGGCGCATAGCGCGCAGGTGTGGAAGCGGGTGTACTTGAGACCATTGGCGGCGAGTTTTTCGAAGGTCGGCGTCTGGCATGGTCCGCCAAATGCGCTGGAGGCACCGAAACCGACATCGTCGAGCAGGACGATCAGGACATTCGGTGCGCCCTTGGGCGGGCGTAATTCTTGGATCGGGGGATAAATCGTATCCGGATCCTTGGCATCGTAAGTGGTCAGACCTACGTAGGGTTGATCCGGGATGGGAAGAACGCTTCGTTCAATGGCGTGGGGTACACCCATGCCGGGTTTGGCTGCAGGCGGTGTGGGAGTGGGGTTAGCAGCCGCAGCCTTATTCAGGGGTTCGGCGGAAGCAAAGGTTTGCTGCAGGTATGCCAGCGAAACAGCGGATGCACCGGCGAGGGTTGTTTTCAAAAAACTTCTACGGGAAAGCGGTTTCATGAATAGGTACCTCCTTTATGAAACAAGAACAAATGAAGAGCCACTGTGCTGATTTTGTTCAGCATCGATTGGAATTTTCAAAGAACAAGAAGTGCGGCGGCGAGGATTATGCGGGCTTCTGTGCCTCTTCTGCCGCCAGCACTTGCATGATTTCATCGGCGTAATGCCCGTTGCGCAGCAGGTCTGCCATGATGCGCATCGAGGGGTTGATGTGGTTGAAGAATTGCTTGTATCCAGCGCACAGATAGTTTAACCCTGGTTCGCCATCCGGGGTGTTGATGAAGCGGTTGCGCGGACATTCGCCAAAACAGGCAAATAACGCTTCGCACTTGCGGCAGTATTGGGGCAGTGTGTCGAACTTATCCTTACCAAACTTGCGCTGCTGCGGAGAGGTCACCAGATCGCGCATAGGGGTCTTTTGAATATTGCCCAAAAGATATTCCGGCTCGACGTAGTGATCGCACGCGTACAGGTCGCCGTTGTGCTCCAATGCCAGGGCGTTGCCGCAGGTGGGTTGGAAAACGCAAAGATTGGGTTGACCCACCCAGTTAGCCAGGGCGGCGTCAAAAGATATCACGAAGATTTTACCCACATCCTGGCGCACCCACTCATCGAAGATGGTGATCAGGAATCGCCCGAACTGTTCCGCCTTCACCGTTCGCTCGGTGACCAGCTCGCCCATCTGGGTGTAGAGCGGCCGGTTGCTCCCCGGGCGCTCGCCCCAGCCCTGGTTCGCCAGAGGCAGCGTCTCGGCGCTTGCCCGTTCCACGATGGGGATGAACTGGATATACTGCGCTTTCAATTCGTCGCGGAAGAAATGGTAAAGCTCCGTGGGATAATCTGCGTTGGCGGCGTGTACCGTACACAGGATATTCACATCAACTTCATGTTTTTGTAAGACTTGCCAGGCGTTCATCACCTGTTCGAAGGTGCCGGAGCCGCCCTTATTGACCCGGTAAGCATCGTGCATGGCTTGTGTGCCATCGATGCTCAAACCCACCAGGAAATTGTGCTGCTTGAAAAATGCCGCCCATTTGTCATCCAGCTTCATACCGTTGGTCTGGATCGTATGCTGGACTCGCTGGTCCGCTTTTTTATATTTTTCGATCAATTCGATGGAACGCTTGAAGAAATCCAATCCCATTAAGGTCGGCTCTCCACCCTGCCAGGCGATATTGACTTCAAAACCGCGTTGAATTTCCAATAACTGGCGGATATAAGTTTTAAGGACTTGATCCGGCATACGGAAAGAACTGCCCGGATAGAGCACTTCCTTGGAGAGAAAGAAACAATATTTGCAGTCCAGATTACACAATGCGCCGGTTGGTTTAGCCAGCAGGTGAAAAGCTATCGGAGTGTTCGGCAAACTTACCTCCCGTGCCGCTGTCCGGCAGTTTAGAAAACTTTGACTCGAAAAATATTTTTCCAATCCGCCGTTGATTCGATTTAACCTTGTATTATTATATAATTAATTATCCTTGAATACAACCATTATGCAATCTTAGGTGTGATGAAACTCACAGAAAACGTCAGGTGTAAATATCTATTTCGCTGGGTGTAGCTGGATTTCCTGAACACGGCAATTCGGTTGAGTCTCTCGTACGTGCTGCCGATCAAGCTTTGTATCGCGCTTGAGCGGAAGGTAGCGACCGGGATGTGGTAATGGGAAATTCTGTTTCCATTCCTTCGCTTTGAGAGTATGAACATGATTTTAGTCCGCCAAAAGGATTGCTTAGGCGTCATTTTATGCTAGAATAAATACAGACAATTTCATTCTACATCGTTGGAGGAATAATGAGTAAACGACGTACAGTATTATTTTCCTTATGGCTTGTGTTGAGCATGTGCCTGCCAGCCTGGACACCGTTGAAAAGACCACTTCAAGTAAGTTCCCTTGATCCTGTTCGCTCCGGGCAGCATTGGAAGGGAGCGCTTCCTCAGCCGCCTGCCGTTGAATTATCTGCACCTGCGGCGCAGGGCATAAAAGCCAAATGGCTGGTGATGTTATACAATGACGCCGACGATGAAATCCTCGAAAAAGATATGTTGATGGATTTGAACGATTCCGAGCTGATCGGTTCATCAAAGGACGTCACGATCGTAACCCAGATTGACCGCTATAACGGAGAAGGCGGTTACCGCGGCGATGGCGGTTGGACGAGCACCCGCCGTTATCTCGTCCAACAGGACAATGATCTGGAACATCTGAAGTCGAAGATGATCGCCGACCTGGGCGAATTGGACACCGGTGATCCCCAAACCCTGGTAGATTTTGCAGAATGGGCGATTAAAAATTATCCGGCTGAACGCTATGCTTTAGTGATGTCCAATCATGGCGGCGGCTGGACCGGCTTCATGAGCGACAATTACCCCAAGAAGGAAAGCATCATGTCCTTAGCCGGGTTTGACGCCGCGCTGGGGCAGATCATCAATGACACGGGGATCGAGCAATTTGAACTGGTTGGTTTTGATGCCTGTTTGATGGCGCAGATGGAGATCGTCAGCGCCCTGGCTCCTTTTGCAAAATATTCGGTGCTCTCGGAAGAGGTCGTACCGGGAATGGGCTGGGCGTATGATTTCTTCTTGAAAACCCTGATCAAGAATCCAGATATGGATGGGGCGAAATTAGCCAAAGCGATTGTGGATGGCTATATCGTTGAGGATATCCGCGTAACGGATGAGAAAGTGCGCAAAGAATTTGTGGCAGAAGCTTTTAATCTAGAGGGAGATTATTCTGCTGCCGATGTTGCCGAAGCCCTGTCTGAGGATGTTACCATGTCTGCCATCGATTTAGCGGCTGTGCCCAGGCTGGTGGGGGCGGTGAACGATCTTTCGTTGGTATTGACCAAGGTCGACCAGCGTGAAGTGGATAAGGCACGCACCTATGCCCAATCTTTTCAAAGTGTTTTTGGCGATAAGACACCCCCGGCGTTCATCGACCTGGGACATTTCATCGCCTTACTGGATAAGAACATCAAGAACGATGCTTTAAGTGAAAGCATCAAAACTGTCCAGGACAACCTTAAGAAAGCCGTGATCTTCGAAAAACATGGTCCAAAACGTCCTGCCGCGACTGGTTTATCCATCTACTTTCCGGTTGCTGATCTATATAAATTGACCTCTGCGCCTGGAGATGCCACAAATTATACGGCGAGTTCTGACCGCTTTACCGCGGCATCCCTGTGGCCCCAATTCCTGGCTTTTCACTATGCCAAAAAGAAGATAGACCCGAAAATGGCTGATTTGAGTGTCTTAGCGGCAGCCGGTGCGCCAAGCGAACAGCCCCCGGTTGAGGAAACAGTCGAACCCACCGAAATTCCTCCTCCGCCAGAGGAGAGCGAAACTCCTGAAGTAACCGAGACACCCGAAGCCCCGCCGGAAGAAGAAGTTGCAATTACGGTTTCTCCCTTAAAAATCTCGGCAAACGAGGTTGGTGCTGACGGTAAGATTACTGTGTCAACCGATCTCACCGGCGTCAAGAATATCGCCTATGTCTATATATTTACGATGTATTACAGTAAAGAGGATGACACCTTCCTTGCCGCCGATATGGACTATGTATTTTCTGAAAATAGCAAAGATCTTGATGGGATTTACTATCCGGATTGGGGTGAGGAGGATCCCGTATCGCTTAAGGTGGAGTGGGAACCGACCATTTATTACATGAGCGATGGAAACGAGAAGAATGACCAGTTTGCCCTTTTTGAGCCGCAGAACTATGGCGTGAGTGATAAAGACGATGTGTACGCCGTCAATGGTATTTACACCTTCAAAGCCAGTGGATCACGGCGTGGGGCGGTGCTTGAATTTAGCGGCGACCAGAAGTTGAAACGTGTCCTGGTCTATGCTACTGAAGATGGTCGCGGCACACCGCGCGTCATCCTCCCCAAGGAAGGGGACTCGTTTTTGATTACCGAGAAATGGATCGATAAGGAAGGTAATTTCGTTGACCGTGAAGGCGGCACGATGACCTTCGGTAAAAAGACTTTTGAGGCGGTGCCTTATCAGGCATTCCCCGGCAAATACATTATCGGGATCATGGTCGAAGACCTGGACGGGAATATATATGATGCCTACACGGACGAAATTACAGTGAAGGAGAAGTAGAAGGGGCATTGGT
>JBAXBF010000182.1:0-6531 GCA_037142095.1 Chloroflexota bacterium | reverse complement strand
ATATCCGCTATTCTGTCTTTTGTCAATCTAATTCTATGTCTGCGTAAGTCCTATTCAAAAATTCGCTATATCGTTTACGGTAGATTGGTGAATGGAAGATAGCATACATATAGCTAAAGAAATGTTCAGGAGTGAAATTTTCAATTAAATTAGAAATTTTAATAAACTTCATTCCCATGTGATTTTCAATATCTGCAATAAAAGCTCTAGAGATATTGAGAACACGATCGTCTATCTCAACATTTTGTTTATAATTCTCTCTAAATAACATCTGTCCTTGATTTTCCTCATTTGATAATGAGAGATATAGAGGGAAAATAAAACCAATACCTTTATTACTTATTGTAATTCTGCTTTCTACGATATCTCGTGCAACGAAGATGTGGTCGAATATACCTTCTGCCACCTGACGAACTGTTATCAATCCAATATTGTTGCTAATCAACATATGACGCATAACTTCATATCTTGGGCGTGTGACTACAGAATCGTCATAGACAATCCATCGGTTATCAAATGGACGATATAATATTGGAGTAACTACTTTATCTGATAACTTATTTTTACAAGCCAAGTTTATTCCATCTGAACGTAAGTAACCGATAGTGTTTGCATCTTGCCCTGTGACGATTCCAACAGAATTGATTGGAAAAATATCTGTGATTTTCCAACCCAAATCATATTCATTATACAAGTCCAGATTTTGAGGTTCGAAAAGATAAAATTGTTTTTGAGGTGAGAGTGATATCCAATTTCGGTCTTGCATGTTTCCAAGCAGGAGATTATGATATTTGTTTAAGCGAGTCGTCCATAAGTCAGCATGGTGTACAGAATTTTGTATTTTACTATTTTTGGATGAAAAATTATAATCATGACATTTAACAAAAATCCCTATTGCCACACCTTGTTGAATATCGAAAACATTCTCATCTTTCGAACCATCCGGAGCAACTTCTTTTTTCTTGGTATTACCATGAAGATCAAGAACGAAAATCTCAGAGAATGTCTTCATTAACCGCTGACGCATTCCTCGAAATGTGGGATTATCCAAATATCCATGATTGGTAATCATTGCCAAAATACTAAACTCTGACTTTTCAGTAAGATATTGTCCATAACGGATAAACTTCACATAATCATCCTGCAACCATTTGGGATTACGTTCCCCCAATGGCTGCCCATCTACTTGATAGTAATCCAAAAGTAATTTTCCAATGAAATTTGGTGTACCATCTGGATTTTTACTGGCATTGGCTGAGTGTCCTGAATACGGTGGATTACCGATCACAACGGTAAAGTGTTGCTGACGTTTGATACTATTAACAGCCTGACCTTCATGGGCAAGCGCAGGTGCCCAACCTACCAGCGTCAATTGCTGATCATTATCGGATGCCGGTTCCAAAGCATTGGTCAGATAGACGCGCACGCGCTCATTACTCTCAAAACGGTAGCCGGTTTCATGCAGTTTGAGACCGATCTTCATGTGCGCAATCGCATAAGGCGCCATCATCAATTCGTAGCCGTGCAGGCGCGGCAGCAGGTGTTGGGGCACGTACTCGTTCCATTGCTTATGCTGCTGTGCTGGGCTCAGGTGTTGTTTTTCCCACTTCGCCTGCAGGGTGCGCTGGATCACCTCAATCACCTCCACCAGGAAGGTGGCGGTGCCGGTGGCTGGATCCAGTATCTGGACGAAAGGCGAAGCGGGAGAAGTGCCTTCCGGGATTTTTAGGTCGGGATGCTTCTCTGCCATCTCGCCCCAGGTGATGGTGGACGCCAAGCCGTCTTCGATGCCAAATTCGGATTGGAGCAGTTCATGCACGCTGCGCACGATGTAGGACACCACCGGCTTGGGCGTATAGAAGACGCCGCGCTGGATTTTAAGTTGTTTGTTGTACGCGCTCAGGAAATGCTCGTAGAAATGGATCACCGGGTCTTCACCCGGGGCGCGGTTGCCGAAGTCGCGCAGGACTGCCGGTAAATCGGTCTCATCCCCGCGCAGCAAGTCAACCACATCCTGGATACCGAGTTCATCGAAGTCGATCCCGCCTTTTCTGCCGCCGGCTTGCAGGAAGGTTTCCAGCATCTCGCGCAGGAAGGGGTTGGTGATTGGCACCATATCGGTTACATTGCCCGCCACCAGAGCCGTGCCGTAGCGTCCCGCGCTCATCTCGGTGCGCGAGATCGCCGCGGTGAGCAGCCCGTAGGTGATGGTCTGGGCGTAGGTGTCGGCAAAATCGGCTTCCGTCAGGTCGTGGATCAAAGCCGTCTGAAATGCCTTATGCAAACGGCGCAGGGCGCCGTCCTGCGACTCGTGCTCCATCAAGGTGCGGGCGGCGGCGCAAATGCCGCGGGCTAAGATTGCCAATCTCTCTGCCAGGGCATTCGCAGTAGAGATGACGTGCCCAATCTTATGCTGGAAGGCGCCAGACCATTCCTCACGCCAGGCTTCCATATCTTCAGCATCGTCGGGCCAGCGCAATTTTTCTTTTAAAGTATCAGCCACGTATTCCAATTTGAGGGGAGTATCCGCCCCATCCCACCCCAAGACCTTCAAGGTGGGTAAATCGCCGCTCTCCTGGTGAAAATGGGCGAAGGCGATTTCGCGCTGCTCGGAATCCTCGGCGCCGAAGGCGGAGATGAAAAGCAGATCGTGCTGATCCCAGGTTGCTGCTTTTTCCTTATTTGCAGCGGCGCGTTTCTTGATCACCAGATGACTGAGGATACGGCGCAGCACTACCACCGGCATGCGCTTCTTCTCGAACTCTACGAAGAAGATGCCCCAGGGCTGGTTATTGTGCAAGGGGCGCAGTTGGTGGATGGTTTTCACCTTGGCGCTTCATCCCTGAGCCCCAGCTCGCCCGGTGAATATTCGAAAACGATGTCATCGAATGGATAACCTTGCAGGGTCCAGTCCAATTCATCTTCAAGATAACGCATCAGGTCAGTGAAGTTCTTAATGGCTTTCAGGTGGTTCGGGATGATCGGCATGTTTCTTCTCCTAGTTTAATTCCATCCAGCATTTTAAAATGGGGGCGACCCCAATGGGGGCTTGCAGCGGTTTTAGATAATCACTGATAAGCTGTTTTTCGGCTTTTTTGCGCAGCTCGGAAAGCAGCTTGTGATCCAATGCGCAGCGCCGTTCGGTGTCCGGCAAAGAACGGATCAAGCTGGCGATGGCGCCCGGCTCCGTTGGGCGGCTGTTCCCTTCCAGGTCATAACACAGCCAGACGGTGAAACCGGCTGAGTCGCTCCAGCCCAGCTCGGCGTCCTGGGCCGCGCTCAAAAGCGGGTCGGGGCGCGGGATGCGGTAACAGAAAAACACGGCGCGCGTGTCTGGATCGGGGGAGACGCGCCCGGAAAAGACTTTCAACGGCAGGGTGGCCAGCTTCGCGGCAAGGTCAGGCTCCTGTCTCAGCAGTTCGATATATTCCAGGCGCAATTGTTCGGCTTCGGAGAGGACTCCGTCGCACTGCTCGTTGATTTCCTTGATCGGGTCAAATTCATCGTTCGGTCCCAGCAGGCTTCGTCCCTCGATGCCAAACGTGCGCGAGATGACCAGTACTTTGTTTGTGACGCGCTTGAAGAGTTCAAGCAGCTTGTCCAATTCATCCGGCGGCAGGAAATTCCAGAATGCCACCTTGCCGCGCAAGTCTTTCAACTCGGGGTGGTCAGCCAGGATGTGTTCTTCCACTTTGGGATTCATGCGCCGGTCGACACGCCCGATACGCTGCATGAGGCGCACCGGATTCCAATGCAAGTCGTAGTTAATTAGCCGCGTGGCATCTTGCAGGTTGAGCCCTTCGGAGAGCACATCGGTGCTGATCAACACGCGGATTTCTGCTTTGCCTTTGGCAGCCAGTTCGCCCGTGCTCATCCCATTGTAATAAGGCGAGAAGCGGCGGATGATGTCTGAACGTTGGTTCTGACTGCTGCTGCCGTCGATGCGCTGCAAGCCGCTGATGCCCGCCCGAGTCAACTCCTGCTCCAGATAGCGGGCGGTGTCGGCGTACTCGGTAAAGATGATGACTTTCTGATCTTTAAGCACCGCATCGGTTTTGAGCAGCTTGATCAATGCTTTTAGCTTGTCGTCCTGCTGCGGTTTGAAACGTCCCAATTCCTTCAGGAAGTCCGCCAGTTGTTCCAGGTCGTCGAAGGTATCATCCAGAATGGCATCGATGTCAAATTCATGCGGGTTGAGGCGTTCAATCGCGTTGAGCATATCTTCGTCCAACAACGCCTCGACCTCATCCTCATCCGCATCCGTGGGCCAGAGCTCCTGCTGGCGTGCCTGCACGTAACCGATCAACTCCGCATTCTTACTCTTCCAGCGTTCCAGACGGTGTTTGTCATGTGCCGACTGGGCATGCACGGTTGCCCATGCCAGTAATTTAATCATCAACCGCCAGCAAGAACCCTCAAAGGCTTTGGCGGAACTCTCGAAACGCTTCAAGAACAGGGTGCGAATGAGCATCACCACTTGTTTCTGGCGGTTTTCTTCGAAAGATTGATTATCGGATTTTTCTTTCTCTTCCTTGGGATACTTCAACGGATAGTATATTCCGAGAACAAAGAGCGGGTGCTCCTTATGAAAAGCCTTGCTGACGCTATCCAGCAGAGAGCCGTAAGTGGATTTAAGGTCATAGCCGACCACTTTGGGTAATTCCCGCTCGGGGAAGAGCGCGCTGTTACCACCGTTCAAGCGCTGGCTTTCCTTCACGTAAGAACGACTGCGCTGCACGACCAACGCATCGAAGACCTTATCGCTGCGTAACATGCGTTCCGCTTCGAATATCTCCGCCTCAAGTAACAAATCCAACTGCCCGTTCGATTTCAAATTCCCCAGGATATTTTTTTCCAGGCGGATGAAATGGGAACGCAGACTGTGAATGCCCAGGGTGGGGGCGAAATATTTCTCATCGTTATTGGTGAACAGCTCAACGGTATGGCGAAAATCGTGGATGGAATTGTTAATCGGCGTGGCGGTCAGGAAGAAAACCTGTTTGGGGCGGCCACTGGCGTTTAGATATTGTTGGAGCAGGCGGTAACGCGACGGCGCTTTTTCCCCTTCTCCCTTAATGCCGGGATTGCGGAAATGGTGGGCTTCATCGATGATGACCACATCCGCGTCGTTGATGGTCATTTCCATTTCCTGCTGCCATTTTCCCGCACGTCCCAAATCCGTATGGTTGTAGATCACAAGGTTCACAAAACCGCTGAATACCTTCTGCAGATACTGGTTGAGAGCGGGTTCCCATACATCCTCGCGGGCGGCTTTGGGAGCAAAGAGCACCACCTGCTTGGCTTCCTTGAACACCAGTCTCTCGATCAACATCAAACCCACATAGGTCTTGCCCAGACCGACCCCGTCACACAGAAACGCCCCGCCGAAGCGGTTGGCAATCTGCATCAAGTTGCGGTAAGCATCGCGCTGGTATTTATCCAGCACCTTGAAAACGATGGACTGGTTTTCATCCCAGGCATCCGGCTCCAATTCGCGCCCGCGGAAGAATTCATCCAGGGACTTGAACCAGATTTCAAAGGGCGTGTGCGGCTGCGTTTGGCGTTCCAGCGTGCGCAGGATATGCGGGGTAACATCCTCGGCTTCATCCCAATAGTGTTCATACCACTCCTGCAAAATGCCGACTTCGGGTCCGCGGATCTGCACATTGAGCTCGACATTATCATGCAGACCCGGATAGGTAAAATTGGATGAACCCACCAGGGCAAAAGAACCGATGACGGCTGCCTTCCCGTGGGTGATGTAAGCTTTGGCGTGGAATTTATCCTTGCGGTAAACGCGGCACTCTATTTGTCCACTTTGGATCGCCTTGACGATGGTGGACACACCTGCCAAAAATTCGTTGCCATTTTTTTCGTTTTCCAGGCTGTTATCCAACTGGATGTTGATCCGTTCCAAGCCTTTTTCAAAGGCGCGTTTGGTGCGGAACGACACTTCATCGCCCATCAGGATGCGGATATGATCCATATCATGCCAATTGTCTTCCAGTGCCAGCAGGGCACCGATCTCAAAATAGCCGCTGGCAATATCCATCGCCGATGACAGCTCACACCAATCGGACAAATAGTTACACACTTTCCAAGCGGTGTCGCTGTTGTCCACGATAAATATATCACTGCTCGTTTTTTGGGTCGTTTTCGATCTTGGGGGAGACGTTTTGGGGCGGGATTTGATGCCCATCTCCGGCGGCGGAATGCTGGGTAAAGACGGCTGGGTTTTGGAGACTCGATTTGTTTGTGATTTCGGCATAGTCATTAACCTTGTTGCAAACTAATCAAACGGACTTAAAATGTGCTATTTAAATGGCAAAGGAATAAAAAAACATCCCCCCACTGTTTAACAAATTGTACTCTATCCATCTATAAGAATCAAGAAAAGAATCGATTGCCTTTGCAATTTTTTTCGATCTTTCTTCCTGTTGACTTCTCCTGGTTCCATTGCTACACTATAGACAAACGTATTTTCTCGGAGGTAAATATATGAATAACCAACCGCATTCGGAAGTTATAAGT
>JBAXBF010000181.1:0-6572 GCA_037142095.1 Chloroflexota bacterium | reverse complement strand
CCTTGGCGAGTGGTCACGTGGTTATTATTCCCACAAAATCCATGATTTATGGAAAATGGTCGGGCACAGGCTATATCGACATGGATCCCACCACCGGTGCCGCGGGTTACATAATCAGCGGCGGTATCAGTGGCAGCCAGACTGCTGCAGGAGGCGCGATCGTTGATTGGCTATGGCCGATCTTTCCGCCCTGCCTTGCGTGGCCTTGGAATGTTACCACTAAAATCATCGATCCGCCTAAGGACACACCAGATTCAGCCGCCGTTTTCAGCGGGTGTGATAATACAGTCATTACCTTTACATTTGAAGTAACCGCCTCCTGTTTGTTTGGCAGTCCGACTACGGCCCCTGTAAAGCGATCTACGCATCTGACAAAAAAAGAAATTGCCGATTATTATGGCGGTGGTGATTATACGCTTACCATGGGCTCACTGTTTTCCACACCAGTTACTCGGAAAATTACTATAATTAAACCAAACCTAGTTTTCAAGGGTCTTGAAGAGGAGATTTGGCCGAATCCAAACGAAGAAACCCCAGGTGCCTTCATCAAGTTAAACAACGACGACGACAATAATAACGGTCATCCCGACAACCAGGAAATCGGCCCTGTTGTTGGTGAAGATGATCTTGTGGAGTTTAGCTTATATCCAGGCGTCGGCTCCCTGACAACTGGCACACTTACCTTGGAGGCAACTGATAATCCGGGTAAAATCCGAGTCTTCCAAAATAAGGATAAAAGTAATCCAGTGAATTTGCCTAAGGATTGGTCCCCTAGCACTTTTCCAACTATTCCCCTTTACCTGGAAGGCAAGAGTGCCAGTTCCGTTATCAGTGATGTGACGTTACGACTACGTTATCATTCCGGTTCAATTGATTGCGGCGACAAAGTTAAATTAACTATAGCTACCGCTGAATTCGCCAAAGCACCAACTGAGGACTCTGCTGGTAACCAATACGGTTACGATGACATGGATACGACCAAGAACATAAATGACGATCATATTTCAGTAGAGAAAGACAGTTCAACATTTTTGAAAGTCAAATTTTCTGGACCAGTTGGTGATTTTACCATCAAAAGCAGTGATTCTGGAATTGCGGAAGTTAATAATCTTCCAAATCCAATGCCATCTGAATTCTTATTGGAAGTTATTGGCAACGGTTCTGGTGAAGCAAATCTCGAAGTGGTGCCTTCTGGAGGAGATGGTCCGTCTTTGGCCTCCATAAAAGTGAATGTATATAAGGTTTTGGAAATCAACAAGTGGGATGTATACAGAATAACCGACTCTGGCTCTGCCGGAACATCACCACTTGATTCAATCAGCGAAACTATGCTGCAGAACTATGTTAACTCAATTGTTAAAAAAGGTGTGATGCACTTTGCAGACGTAAAGGTAACCGATAAGGATATTCATTATGATAAAAATCAAAATGGAGCCCTGGATTGGTACTATGATAATGGAAGCCAACCGGAATATACGGAAATACAGAATGCCGGCCTGAGCGGAAATCCGAAAATCGCGATAGTCAAAAAAGTGAATTTCTGTTGGCGTTTGGGTTCTGCTTCTGTTGCTGGAGCGACGACTATTACACTTCAGGGTAATTCTGGTAATTTTATTAATAATTGGACAGGACCGAGTTTTTCCTATACCCTCGGAACAGGTTCTAGTCTTGAATCATCGTTGGTACTGCAATCAATTTCCGGTAATACCATCACGCTCAATAGCCCGTTAACAAAGGCTCATGCTGTCGGAGAGAGCCTCGTCAGCCCAGGTGGTGGTTTTTCAGGCGATCCTCAAATTATATTAGACGGTGTTGGTAATTATCGTGATGCTGGAATGCTGCATGAGACGCTACATCGAATTGGCAATCTTCTTGATGTTAATGACAGTCGAAACATAATGCACTGGCAATTGGGCCCTAATCATGTCGAACTCCGATTCAAACCAATTCCGCGCTTTTATGCGAGCCCAGGAGGTCTCGAAAATCAATGGAAAACAATCCCGCGTCCTTGGTTTTAAAACAAATATCATATGATTGCTAAAAAGAAATATACACATATCAAGCCATTTGTATTTGGTTTGTTAATTAGTATAGCGCTTACACACATATTAGTCTTGTCTTCAAAAGCTGGCAATGAAAGCTCATTAATAGAAGCACTTAAGGAGCAGAGGCAAAACCTTTTTAGCGCACATGAAGTTGAGTTCAAAAGCAATACTCAACATAGTATCTGGTTGCGAGAATTTGTTGACGATATTGATTCTAACGTTATTCGTTCAGGTAAGGACTGGAACCGTGCGCTTATGCGTCTGGTTAGCCTCAGTAAGAAGGATTACGTGTTTCATGCTAATTCAGGTTTTATTGAAGATAGAAAAACGGTGGAACTGCTTATCACTGCTCTGGGCTCTGCAGATCGCGATATTCGGAAAGTGGCACTAAAATCGCTTGCGTGGGAAACACGGCAGAAAGATTTAACTCACTTCCAAGATTTAATAAAATCCCGTCTAAGTGCGACTATGACTGAGAACGAATTTCTATTACTCGGAAGATTATCCCTCAATCAAAGCGAGAAAATAGCTCTACTAACACATGCGACAAAGCATCCAGAAATCGCAGCAAGGCAAGGTGACAGTAACGTTGAACAATTACTGATAGGAAAATTTACGTCAGAACATGATTATTATGAGAAGAGTAATCTTGCTCGACAACTTGGTTACATTGCTACAAGAAACTGCGCTCTCGCTTTGATAGAGGCGTTATCTTCCAATGTCAGTATTAAAGGCGTATACGATGACCGATCTATCCGATGCAACGTACTCTTGGCGTTGGGGCAGATTTATCAAGACGAACCGCTCTTCACCACGGATGCCAACTTAATTGCTGATAACGGTGATGATATATTGGAATCGCATTATGGAAAGGAAAAATATGTCAAAGCTGTGGATGCGTGGGTTAGACAGCATTTCGGCAACTCAGCTTGGACCACGGCAGATATATGGTTCATACGATGGCATAACATACCAAATGCTCAGATTGAAATTAAGCAATAGCATTTGATTGTAAACAAGAAATACTATAATAAGTTGTATTTTATGAAGATATTAGAGAGTTCGTATTAACTATTATAACTGGCTTGTGTGCTGTTATAAAAATAACAGGATTAACCCGAAAAAACCGCAGACCATTTGGATATATCACTGCCTTTTACCTGAGCTATTCTCACAATTTAAGGTGGTGACGTTTGATGCCAGCAAAGTCCCAGCAGATTCTGGAGAAAAAGTACAAGTTCAGAACACCGCATGTGCCGGAATGAACCTGATACCAGATTTACCGCCAACACAAGCGGCAGCCCACGGAACGGATGGGGTTTGAACTGAGAACGGTATCAGTCATCAATCCGGGCGGGTATCAGTTATCCGCACCACCTGCGGTGTTCTGAAGTTACCGTCGAGGTCGTGACCTGCGGGAGCGAGCGGACTGTTGTGATAGATGATCTAGTTCGCATAGATACTACCGGAGACGAGATAAAACCCATCCTCGTCTTTCGCGCTGGCCGAACCATCGGCGGCTGTTGAGCCGCAACGAGGTGCCCGCGCCGAGCCACTCTTTAATCGATGTGAGTTGGCGGATTTCGATCTAATCGTCGGCCACCTAGATGGCCGGTGGGTCATCGCCGCCCGCATTTACCTAAATTGAATTGGCGATTTTTCCGGTTACGGGCCACTAATCGCCCAGGTTGCCCAAGTTGGCCGATGCGTCCTTGCGCAGGAATTTGCTCCGCAAACCCAACTGCCCAATCATGGTCGTTCCAGTTAGAATGGCACAGATTCCCGCCAGCGGAGTCCCAAGGGGTTTTGAACAAAAAGAAACAGTCCTTTGGCGGAGTCCAACGGGAAAGCATCGTTTTGCACACCATTGACATACCATCCAGGTGCGACGAGGGTGCCGTCGTGGTAAAAGATTTCATCGGAAAAGGATGAGCCCGTGACAGCATAGAGCAGATCTTCATCCTTAGGATTGGCGCTTCCATCAGAATCAGCTTTCCAGCCAGATTCCAGCAAATCACTTGAGCCGATTGGCGACACCACCGGGTAGCCGGTGGCCACGGGGTTGGGACCAAATTTCAGGTAGTGGGTCAGGCGGGTGGCTTGCACCTGGCCGACAGCGAAGAAGTTTAAAGTCGGTGCGCTGGTTTTGCGGAAGATCATGATAGGTTCATCCGGACCGATGGTAATGGTGGAACCATCAAACGGACCATTTCCGTCCACATAATAACCTTCCGGCGCGAGCGAGCCGTCATGATAAAACACTTCGCTGGAAAAGCTGGTGCCGGAAACAAGGTAGATCACATCTTCATCTTTGGCGCTAGCCGATCCGTTGGAATCCTTGAATAGGCGAAGGGAAGTCCCGGTACCGAAGATGTCTTGCAACGAGATCAGCCGGCGGATTTCGAGTTCATCACCCGCTCCTACAACAGTCGTGAGGTCTTCACCACCGGTTTTGAGGGTGAGGGTATTGGCGGTGTTGGCCTGCACGGGCCACCAATCGCCCTGGTTCCCGGGAGTGGCTGAAGCAGTGTTTCGCAACAAGGCAATGTACTGGGCAAACCCATCATGCGGCCCAAACTGGTTGGCGCTCCAACCCGGGGTGCCACTTAAGGTGACAGCACCAGCCGCGACACTGCTTACCGTGCCGCGAAAGGCGGGGGCGTGATGCAGTGGAGCCGAAATAAAATTGGGACCAGCGGTGAGGATGAGCCGGTGGATCCCGCCCACCTGGCCAACATCACTGGAAGCCGCTTGAATGGCATGACACGGGCAAAGGAGAAGCGTCGCTCCGATCATAATCCGCCAGCCTGTTTCGTGGCCCGCAAGGCCTGATATTCGAAGTTTCATAAAGTCTCAAAATTGGGTTGTCTATTTATTTTTAATTCACTAAGAAAAATAATTCCCAACCTTGACGAAGGCAAGCATTTTCTTCTCGTTACGCGCACTTTTATTTGGGTTGAACGATTGGAGGTTAACCATTTCTTCGCGGCTTGGCGCCTTCATGTGGAATTCAATCGTGGATACTATTGAGATTGGTGTTGGGTGGAGTGCCACTGGGAGATGCCTGGGCTGGCTGAGGAGTTTGTCTGACCGGCACCTTGATTACGGGAGAATTCGAATGCGTCGTTTTAACACTCAGCTCCGCATGTTGATCGGCTGGGAGTTGGAATCCCGCTGGGAAATTCACCAGAAGATTGAACAGGCGGCCGGGTTGCAGTTCCTGCAACTGCACCGTCGCGTTGGTGATATTCATGCTCGGCTCGGATAGGAAAACCGCATTGGTACTGCTATTGCGAATCATCACGCTGGATTTTAACTCTCCAGCCAGTGGCCCCACGGGCAGCATGATCTCATTCGGAGTAGCCACGACCAAGGGCTGCGCCATCACGTAAGCCTGAATCGTAATGAGGGGCAAGCGCTTGGAAGTGGTTTTCAAAGTAATCTGGCTTTTCAGCGGACTTGAGCTGAAGGGAGGAATGGCAGTGATCATCATTTGGTATTCCTTGTCGGGACGCACCGCCTTAAGCTCGGCCTTGAGCGCGCGATTCGTGCAGATGACCTCAGCAATTGACAGTGGTTCTTCCATGTTGTTGATGACACGCAGCATTTTCGTCTCATTGGTTGAGGATTCGCTGGAGACCGTGAAAACAGCGAGAGAGGGGAGGACATCCACTGGGGTCCAAATCGTGCCTTTCAACTGGAGCAGCACGTTTGTCAGAGCAGTGTCATTGCACAACACGTTGATGGTTTTAACAACCCCGCCCCGGTAACCCGTTGTATTTAATTCGATCGGGATCGCGCCGGTCTTTCCCGCCGCCACCTGGCGGTCCCATTTTCCTGTGGTGGTGCAACCGCAAGAGGTGCGGACCTCGGTGACCTCGAGCGTGGCGTTGCCGATATTGGTGAACACGAAATCGTGTTTTACCGTTTGTCCGGCATCCACCTTGCCAAAGTCAAACACGGGCGACGCAAACTGAATGCGCGGCACGGGAATTGTCGCAAGTGATGTTGGGCCTTTGCCGGATGATTCAGCAGACGCCGCATATTGAGACAGCGCCGGGGCCAGGACAGTAAAAAGCACGGTTGACAGGAGTATTCGGATATGTGTGGAGATCATAATTATCACAAGTCGTTTATTATCAACGAAGCAGCTATCATCTAATGTGGTGTGAGTGATTGGGACCGCTAACATCGCTTGATGGAAGCCCGATATTGCCCGAGAGCACGATGATCTGGCCCGCCATCGACAACCGCCAATGCGGCTTTAGAACCCTCGTTGATCAAGGCTGTCATAAGGTCGCAAGAGTCAGCATAACTCAAATCTTCCAGAAACAACATCGATTTGCCAGAAAAAACTTATCTAGCCTGGATTTCGGGTGTGTGACCGGAAAGTAACCGTGCTTTCGATATTATGCAGACGAAACCTCATGCCGGAGGCATGAAAGCCTGTAGCCGGTGGTTGAGCGAAGCGATACCACCGGAAGCGGATGCCCCGCACGACGGCATCCCGAAGGGATGCCAGCGCCA
>JBAXBF010000180.1:0-6574 GCA_037142095.1 Chloroflexota bacterium | reverse complement strand
CGCCGTAAAGTGCGTGGATTGACTGTGGCACAATTGCAGTCCATTGAAATTGCACGGGCTTTGATGATGAACACACAGGTCATCATTATGGATGAGCCTACTTCTTCTCTGACGTTACATGAGGTTGCTGATTTATTCCGAATCGTGCGCCAGCTTAAAGAAGCAGGGAAGACGATTATGTTTATCTCACACCGCCTGGATGAGCTTTTCGAAATTTGCGATCGGGTCACCGTAATGCGGGATGGACATTATATTGGTACACGGGTGGTTAAGGATATTACGAAAGAAGAATTGATCCAGATGATGGTGGGGCGAACGTTGGATAACCTCTATCCAAAAATCGAAGTTCAGCCCGGTGAAGTTGCTCTGCGAGTTAATGGGCTGACGAAACATGGAAAATTTTCCAATATCTCTTTCGAACTTCATAAAGGAGAAATCCTTGGTTTCTCGGGATTGGTTGGTGCCGGGCGGACAGATATTGCCTTGTCTTTATTTGGTATCTCTCCGGCGGACAGCGGTACGATTGAGATTGAAGGCAAACAGGTTTCGATTAATGACCCGCAAGATGCAATGCGGCTTGGATTGGCATATGTTCCAGAAAACCGGCAAACCCAGGGATTGGTATTGCCAATGGCAATTACGGGCAATATTACCCTACCCATCCTGCGTGAATTTGCGACCATGGGTTGGATCGACCGCAAAAAAGAGCGGGCAAAAGCCAATGAGATGGCAAAGCAGTTAGAAGTCAAGGCGGCAGGTTTATGGCAGCGGGCTGGTGAACTCTCCGGTGGAAATCAGCAAAAAGTTGTCCTGGCGAAATGGCTTTCTACACACCCAAAAATACTTATCCTGGATGAACCAACCCGCGGGATTGATGTAGGTACAAAAGCTGCCGTACATGAGTTGATGAGCAAACTTGCTGCGCAGGGTATCGCAATTTTAATGATCTCTTCCGAATTGCCGGAGATTTTAGGTATGAGTGACCGCGTCTTTGTCATGTGTGAAGGGATGAACACTGCTTTGTTCATGCGATCCGAAGCCACCCAGGAAAAAATCCTATCCGCTGCCACTGAACGGAATGCCGCGGTACCCCAATCAACTGTGCAACGCTAGAGGAGTAGAAATAGACATGGAATCAACGATTAAACAAACATCTTCGCGGGACTTTGCCTCGACTCTGGCGAATTTTCGCGAACTGGTGGTTTTATTTTTAACCATCATTTTGGTTATTGCCGTCAGTATTCGCCAACCGGTTTTTCTAACTGCGGATAACATAAACGATATCTTGCTCAGCATTGCGGTTACAGTTATCGTGGCAGTCGGGCAAATGATGGCAATCGTCATCCGCGGCATCGACCTGTCTGTAAGTTCGACGGTTGGTCTGGTAGCAATGGCAGTCGGACTTACCATCCGCGACACAACCAACTTTCCTATGGGAATCGCAGTATTAATGGGGATCGGCTTGGGGATTCTTCTGGGAAGCGTCAATGCTTTGCTGATCGCAAAAGGCAAGGTGCCACCTATTATTTGTACACTGGGTACGATGAGTATTTATCGCGGGCTTATGCCGGTGCTCAGCAATGGGGAATGGGTAAATTCTTACCAGGTGCCGAAGAGTTTTCTGGCGATTACACGTTTCCCCATCTTTGGTATTCCCGCTCTGGTAATCTATGCGGCTCTGGTAGCCATTATTTTTTACTTTTTCCTGAAGTACACTCGGATCGGACGCGAAATCTTTGCGTTTGGCAGTAATCCCAGTGCCTCAATCGTTGCTGGTATTCCTGTTGACCGGGTAAAAATGACGGTTTTCATCTTATCCGGCATGTTGGCAGGTTTTGGGGGAGTGTTATGGGCTTCACGCTATGGCTCGGTGACGAATGACACAGCCATTGGTTTTGAATTGTCCACTGTCGCCGCCTGTGTGATCGGGGGTGTTAATGTCTATGGTGGTTCCGGGACTGTATCAGGTGTCGTTCTCGGAGCATTATTCTTAGGCATCGTTACGAATGTATTGACCATATCCGGTATTCCCCCCTTCTGGCGTTTGACCGTTCAGGGTCTGGTCATTTTATTGGCTGTTATCGTGGATGCGGAAATCAACCGCCGCCTCAAGAAATCATAACCACGGAGGAAAAGTATGGCTACGCTAAACCAATCTGAAAAGAAATCTTTAACCTTCGGGGCGATATTTGGACGTTGGGAAGTAACGTTGATCTTATTAATCATCATCGTGAGCATCGTCTGCACCTCTCTATCCCCTTATTTCCTGGATGTCACCAACCTGTTCAATATGACGACAAATTTCATGGAAAAAGCCGTCATGGCATTACCTATGGCTTTCGTCATCATTATTGGGGCGATTGATCTCTCGGTCGCCTCAAATCTCGCCTTGAGTTCCATCATCATGGGGTTGTTGTACCAGGGATTGGGACTGCCAATCTGGGTCGCCATGATCGTCGGGCTGATTGTTGGCACTTTCGGCGGTTTTATCAATGGTATTTTAATTGGCAAGGTAAAACTACCCGCCCTGGCAGCCACGTTAGGTACCTATGCTTTGTATCGTGGACTTTGTTATAGTTTCATCGGTGATCAAACCGTTGCCAATTTTCCGGATAGTTTCTTGAATATCGGCTTGGGAACGATCGGCAGTACCCCGATTCCTGTGCAACTCGTCATTTTCCTGGTATTTGCTGTGATCTACGGACTTTTATTACACCGCACAACCTTTGGACGCTTCACCTATGCCATCGGTCAGAATGAAGAAGGCTGTCGTTTCTCTGGCGTACCAGTTGACCGGACAAAGATCATTATCTTTTCTTTGAATGGTTTAATGGCGGCAGTGGCAGGTATCATCCTGGCTGCTCGTTTCACCAGTGTACGCGTGGATGCCGGTCTTGGATATGAATTGGATGTTATCACGGCTGTCGTTTTAGGCGGTGTAGATATTGCCGGCGGATCCGGTACCATCTTCGGCGTTGTTCTTTCCCTGTTCTTGTTGGGTCTTATCCGTTATGGAATGAGTCTGCTGAACATCAGCGGACAAATCCAATCCATCGCAGTCGGTTGTATGCTCATCATCGCGATTCTGGTTCCATACGTTACACGCCAGATACGTCAAAAGACAAGGAAACAACAATTGGTAGAATAGAGTCTGGATTAGAAGAAGAGATTATAATTGGGATGAACAGGATAGTCGCTTGTCCTGTTCATCTATTTAACTTAATGATGAAACACCATTTAATTAATCATTTTTTCCTTTTAATATTTCTCTCTCTCCAAATAGGTTGCATAACTGCGCCTTCTAGTCCCCCTACAGCCCCAGTATTTGTGGAGACCCCTTCGCTCTCAAATTCGATACCCACCTCTTCACCAACTCAGTTGGTTGTTACCATTTCTGTATCACCTTCATCAACGGCTTCGCCAACCCTTGTTCTCCCGACTCTTACTCCTACCCCGCCAACATTGGAATCACTGCTCCCTTCCTTACAGCCCATCACCTCTGTAAATGCAAGCCAGATAAGGCAATTGGCAATCTGGAAAACCAATCAAGGTAATCAAGTAAATCAAGGTAGTTGTATGGCTATTTCTCCAGATGGCAGTCTGATTGCCACTGGACTGGACGATGGCGTGGTCAGGCTATGGGAAGTTAAAAATGGGAATCTGCATTATAGTCTGCGCGGGCATACCAAAGCGATCCTCGGGGTTGCCTTTTCTACAGATGGTTTAACGCTGGCTTCTGCTTCAGAAGATTATACGATCAAACAATGGCAGGTTTCGGACGGCAGCTTGATTCGCACATTGAGTGGTTTTGAAGACGGGGTCGCCTCGGTTGCTTTTTCACCGGATGGCAAATGGTTGGCAGGTGGATCCTATGATTTTTCCATTCGGATGTGGAAAGCCAACGAAAAAGGCGCTCCCCGATTAATGAATGTCAAAAATGCTTTTGTCAGCGCGCTGAAATTTAGCCCGGACAGTAAGCTGCTTGCCACTGTTTCAAACAATTGGAAAGATGTGCTTTATACGGTAACGCTCTGGCAGGTATTTAACAATAAGGAAATCCGCACTTTTCGCGGATTTAAGGAGCGAATTAACGATATCGCTTTTTCTCATGACGGTATTCTATTAGCGACTGTTTCAGGCAGCGAGATCGATGTAACGGGGGATATGGATAGATCTGTAAAAATATGGCAGGTATCCGATGGCAAAATTATTCGTTCGTTGGAGGCTCAAAATCAGCCATTATCTGCTGTCTTGTTCACAAATGACGACAGCGCTATCATTTCTTCATCGATAGGATCGAGCACAGATGGAACCCTTAAGGTATGGGATGCCAAAGATGGTACGTTATTGACAACCTTACCTGGGTCTGAGAGCGGGATTACCAGCCTGGCAATCTCCTCGGATGGAAAACTGCTCGTTTCAGCAGCCAGGGATGGAAGGTTACAGTTATGGGGAGAATCTACCCAGATAGTAAGGTAGAAGTGCACAAGGAGCGGAGACTGTGAAAATTCATGAGTATCTCTCAAAACAAATCTTTGCCAGTTACGGTATCCCTATTCCACGCGGAAAAGTGGCTGCCCGGGCAGCCGAAGCGCGCCAGATTGCCGAAGAGTTGGGCGGGTATGTTGTAATCAAATCCCAAGTGTTGGTCGGAGGGCGCGGCAAAGCAGGGGGCATTAAACTGGCAAAAAATCCAGATGAAGCCTACGATCTAGCCGGGAACATTCTCAATATGGAGATAAAAGGGTTGCCAGTCCGTAAAGTGCTGGTAGATGAAGCCGCAGACATTCAGCATGAGATCTATCTTGGGATTACCAATGATCGCTCTGAGGCGAAACCGGTTATCATCGCCTCCGCGGCTGGAGGGATGGAAATTGAGGAAGTTGCCCGCCAGACACCCGAGAAAATCATCAAAATCCATATTGACCCACTCCTGGAACTGCAAGATTACCATACTCATGATCTGGCGGCGGGAATCGGGCTGCCGCGTGAATATTGGCTTTCGTTTGGACGGATATGTCAGGGATTATGGAAAGCTTATCGAGACAAAGATGCGACTCTGGCAGAAATCAACCCACTTGTTATTACAGGCGGACATGAGTTGCTTGCCCTCGATGGCAAAATCATTCTGGATGATAATGCGCTTTGGCGCCATCCAGAGTTAGCCGTCTTGCGTGATCTTGACCTTGAGACCCAGGTGGAAACCACAGCCCGTGAACACGGACTTTCCTTTATCAAGCTCGATGGAAACATCGGATGCATGGTAAATGGTGCAGGTCTGGCCATGGCGACGATGGACATGATCCAGCTTTTCGGTGCTGAACCAGCGAATTTTCTTGATATTGGCGGAGGGGCGGATGCTCCTATGGTTACGACAGCCCTGCATCTCATTCTCTCCGACCCGAATGTAAAGGCGGTCTTGATTAATATCTTCGGCGGGATCACCCGTTGTGATGAAGTGGCGAAAGGCATCCTGGCTGCCTTGGAAGAAGTACAACCCAAAGTACCAATCGTGATTCGCCTGGTGGGGACGAATGCAGAAGAGGGACGCTTGATGCTGGCAAATGCCCATATGATCACTGCAGAAACATTGGTGCAGGCAGCTCAAAAAGCCGTTGCCGTCGCGAAGAGTTAAACTGCAAAGACCGGCAAGGAAAAAAGGATAGGATCATCTTTGTTTGTCTTTCGTAAAAAATCAGGAGGCGCATCATGAGTATCTTGATTAATAAAGATACAAGATTACTGGTACAGGGCATCACCGGGAGCGAAGGTCTCTTCCATGCCAAACAAATGCACGCTTACGGCACAAAGATCGTGGGAGGCGTTACCCCCGGAAAAGGGGGAGGATTAGTTTTGGACGACATACCGGTCTTCGATACCGTCAAACAGGCAAAGAAAGCCACCGGTGCGAATGCCAGCGTAATCTTCGTTCCTGCCCGTTTTGCAGCAGAGGCAATCCTGGAAGCAGCGGATGCTGCCATTCCGCTCATCGTCTGTATCACAGAAGGCATTCCTGTCCAGGACATGATGCGCGTGCGTAATTATATTGACCATAAGAATGTGCGCTTAATCGGTCCGAACTGCCCTGGCTTGCTGACACCAGGCGAATGTAAAGTCGGCATTATTCCCGGCAATATCGCTATTCCAGGAAACGTGGGGGTCATATCCCGTTCCGGGACACTGACGTACGAGGTTCTTTACGCGCTTAAGTTGGCAGGTATGGGATCAAGCACATGCGTGGGAATCGGCGGTGATCCGGTTAACGGTACCAATTTCATCGATGTCCTGAAATTATTTGAAGCTGATCCGCAAACTGAAAAAATTGTGCTGATCGGCGAAATCGGCGGCAGCGATGAAGAGAGAGCGGCTGAATTTATCAAGCATAACATAACCAAACCGGTGGTCTGTTTTATCGCCGGGCGGACTGCGCCCACAGGTAAACGTATGGGACATGCGGGTGCAATCATCGAAGGCGGAAGCGGGACAGCACTGGACAAAATCAAAGCCCTCCAGGCAGCAGGCTGCACGGTCGTCAGACATCCTGAGGAAATACCGGAAGCTTTATAGAATTAGG
>JBAXBF010000179.1:0-6582 GCA_037142095.1 Chloroflexota bacterium | reverse complement strand
ATGTTGAAAAACCGGGCAGATATACCGGTGGTGAGTTAAATCAAGTCGTCAAGGAGTGGAATAATATTTCCACCAAGGTTGCGCTTGTCTTTCCGGATATTTATGATCTGGGAATGTCCAACCTGGGATTAACGATTCTGTATGACATTATAAACCAGCGGAATGATACGCTTGCTGAACGTGCTTATGCTCCCTGGCTTGATATGGAAGCTCAAATGCGTGCTGCCGGTTTGCCGCTATATTCTCTGGAAACAAAGCACGCTCTGGCTGACTTTGACATCCTCGGTTTTTCGTTGCCATACGAAACACTTTATACCAATACGCTCAATCTGCTTGATCTGGCTCAAATCCCGCTTTTTTACTCCGAACGGAATGAAAGCCAGCCTTTGGTGATTGCCGGCGGGCAGACGACGTTTAACCCGGAACCAATGGCACCGTTCATAGACGCTTTCGTGATTGGCGAAGGCGAAGAAGTGATCCACGAAATTATCGACGCCCACCAGGCATGGAAAAATCGCGGTGGTTCGCGTGGTGAACTCTTAACCGGGTTGGGGAAAATAGAAGGGGTGTACGTGCCTTCACTCTATGAAGCGCACTATAACTCGGATGGTACACTGTCTGAAGTCAAAAAATCAGTGGAAGAGCTGCCACTGCCAGTAAAAAAACGGATTGTAGTTAAACTTCCTCCGCCGCCCACGCGCTTCATTGTGCCGTATATTGATACGGTGCATAATCGCATCACCATTGAAATAATGCGCGGCTGTTCACGCGGCTGCCGTTTTTGTCATGCCGGCATGGTCAGCCGTCCGGTGCGCGAACGCCCTGTGCAGGAAATAATACAGGCTATTCAAGATTCACTTCATCAAACAGGTCTTGAAGAAGCCGGGCTGCTTTCACTTTCATCTTCGGATTATTCACAAATTAAAGAATTGTTAAGTTCTTTAGCAGATTTGCAATCATCCGTTGAGTTCAACAGCCAGCGGGTGAGCATTTCTTTACCTTCGCTGCGTATCGAAAGTTTCACCGAAGATGTAATGGATGGATTGCAGGATACCAAACGGCATGGTTATACCCTGGCGCCCGAAGCAGCCAGTGAACGCTTGCGTGAGATTATCAATAAACCCATCAGCACACCCCAATTACTACAGACCGTCCAGGAGATTTATAAGCGCGGGATGACGACCATCAAGCTGTACTTCATGATTGGACATCCAGGCGAAACGATGGAGGATGTGCAAGCCATTGCCGATTTATGCAAAGCCGTATTCGTTGAGGGACGCAAGGTGATGGGTGGACGAGCCCAGGTCAACGTCGGGGTCAGCACTTTTGCGCCGAAACCGCATACGCCTTTTCAGTGGGTAAGCCTGGACAGCTCAGAAAATATTCAAGCGAAACAATCGCTTTTACGCCACGAACTGCGCCAACGAAACATCAAACTCTCCTGGAATGCCGCAGAAGAAACGCTGCTTGAGGCAACCCTCTCGCGGGGTGACCGCCGCCTCGCAGCGGTGATTTATCGTGCCTGGCAGAATGGCGCTAAATTCGATGCCTGGCAGGATCAATTTAAATACAACATTTGGACGGATGCCTTCGCTCAAGAAAATCTTGACCCTGATTTTTATGCCCGCCGTGAGCGTGCGGATGATGAAGTATTCCCTTGGGATCATATCTTCGCCGGTGTGCGCAAGAAATTCCTTTTACAGGATTATCATTGGAGCCGGGAAGGTAGACTGCGTGCAGATTGCCGGCTTGATTGTTACGGCTGCGGAATTATGCCTGTATATGCAGATGCATATCGCTCCGCCTCGGCAGAGGATGGCTTGGGTGCTAGTTGGAAATGCAAAGAAGTAAAGTAGGGTGATCATATGATCTTCGAAGTATGTATAGATTCTGCGGAAGGAGCGCTCGCCGCTCAAGCGGGGGGCGCGCAGCGAGTGGAATTGTGTGCAAATTTAGTGGAGGGAGGAACAACCCCGAGTCTGGGAATGATCCAGACGACTCGTAAGGTCGTTTCAATCGATGTTAATGTGATTATTCGCCCACGCGGGGGTGATTTCTTTTACTCCGCTCTCGAGTTTGAAGGAATTTGCCAGGATATTCTGGCAGCCAGGCAAGCTGGGGCGAATGGTGTGGTCATTGGACTCCTTCTAACAGACGGAAGAATCGACGTAAGTCGTACGCGGCAATTAATCGAATTGGCGCGCCCGCTGAGTGTAACTTTTCATCGTGCATTTGATATGTGCCGGGATGTCGATGAAGGTTTGGAATCGCTGGTTGAATTGGGTGTTGACCGCATTCTAACCTCCGGGAAAAAAGCTTCTGTGACGGAAGGGGCAAGTTGTATAGCCCATCTGGTGCGAAAAAGTAGCGGAAGGATCAAAATCATGGCAGGCGGGGGGATCAATGCTTCCAATATTACCAATATTGTGGCTGCCACCGGTGTGGATGAAGTCCATTTCTCAGCCCGCAAGGTAGTCAAAAGCCCGATGACGTTCCACAATTTAGATTGTTTCATGGGGAAAGCCTACCAGCCAAATGAATATGAACAAAAAAGTACAGATGCGAACCTTGTGCATGAAGTAATTGCATCTTTGAGATAGATATGTCTGTACCTTCCAATTCCACCTCTGTTATTGCCAATGAGCTGGTTACGGCATCTGATAAGTCACGACCATCCTATTTTGGAATCGTTGATGTTGGATTGATTTTTGCTGGACTTGTATGGGGCAGCAGTAATGTGGTGACGAAATCCGTTTACAACCAATGGTCCCCCGGCGCTTTCATTGTTCTGCGGTTTGTACTCGCTTCTGTTTTTTTGCTTCCGTTTGCAAGTATCATTGATGGTGGATTGAAAATCCAGCGTTCTGATTGGAAACCTATGCTTATTCTGGCGATTTTGGGTGTTGGAGTCGTTCAACCTCTTTTCTTGTATGGTTTAGCATACACCTCAGCCGCCAATTTAGCCCTCATCTTTGCAGCTTCTACAGCTTTCCTGGCACTATTGAACCAATGGGTACACCATGAGAAGTTAAGCAGACGTGGCTGGATGGGCATTGGGATGGCATTTCTGGGTATCGGATTGATCGTGGGAAGCGGTAGCGGTCTGGATATTCATTCCCATACACTCCTTGGAAATTTGCTAGCATTGCTAGGGATGGTTTTTTGGGCACTCTATGCCTTTCTGGCAGGACCGCTAATGAAGCGTTATTCACCCCTGCGCGTTACTGCACTAAGTATTTCCATCGGTACGATTCCGCTGATCTTCATAGGACTGCCGGGGTTTTTGTCTCAAGATTGGGGCAAAATCAATGGGAACGGTTGGCTGGGATTATTGTATTCTTCCCTTTTTGGTGTTGTTGTTTCCTATATTCTATGGAATCTGGGTATTAAGAAGATTGGTGGAGTGCGCACAGCCATCTATCAAAACCTGTCTCCCGTAACGACAGCGATCCTATCAGCAATTTTTCTCGCCGAATCATTTACTCCCCTGAAAATCGCTGGGACTTTGTTAATTCTATGCGGGTTATATATGGTGCGCATTTTTGACCATTGAAAGGATGCACGGATTATTTATGCGTTTAAGAATCATTTTTGCTAAAACGAAAGCTATGCGCTATACAGGTCATCTGGATGTGCAGCGCGCTTTGGAACGTACCCTGCGGCGTGCAAGCCTTCCCCTTGCTTACACGCAAGGCTTCAGCCCCCATGCGCGTATCAATCTGGCATCTGCGCTCCCTTTGGGTTTTACCAGCGAAGGAGAAATTGTAGATATCTGGTTGGAGAAGGAAATGCCTTTGGATCAAATTCAGACGGCATTGGATACGTCTGTCCCGCCTGGTATTGAAATTCGCACGATCGAAGAAATTATTACCAAAGAACCCGCTCTCCAAGCGCAGGTACAGGCAGCCGAATATATAGCCTGGTTAAGCGAACCGGTGGATGGGATAAAAGAACGTCTTGCATCGCTTATGGCAAGTGAATCATTGCCGCGAGAACGCAGGGGTAAGTCTTACGACCTTCGCCCGCTGGTTGAATCTCTTGACTATGATAAAAAAGATAACCAGGACAGGATCATCATGCGTCTGAGTGCCAGGGAACGTGCAACCGGAAGACCAGAAGAAGTGTTGGATGTTTTAGGTATTCCTTTGGAAAATGCTACCATTCAGCGTACATCCATTCTTTTTTGATTATTCTTCTCTTGTTTTCTCGTTGTCAATTCGGAAATTTACTTAGATCAAGTTATAATATCGAATACTTATGGACATCGTAATTACTGCTGGTGGTATTCCTCAACCAAAAGACCTTCTTTACACTTATACACAAGGTCTTCCTAAAGCCTTGCTGAAAATCGCTGATAAGCCGATGCTTCAATGGGTTTTGGATGCTGTTGGAAGCGCGCAAAGTATTGAGCGGATTGTAATTGTTGGTCCCCCTGAAATTCAAAGTCTCAAGACGACAAAACCAGTCGTTTATATACCCAATACCGGAGAGATGTTCACCAATATTCGTTCTGGAATATTAAAGTTACTGGAAATTGACCCTCAACCACGTCAGGTGGCAATACTTTCTTCCGATGTGCCTTCTATTACAGGGGAAATAATAGATTGGATTATCAATACAGCCAACAAAACCGCTGCTGAGATATGCTATTATGCGATCACTCGTCAGGTGATGGAAAAGAAATTTCCCAATGCCAGACGTTCATATTATTGGTTTAAAGATGTGGAAGTATGTGGGGCAGACATTCATGTCGTTCATACCAGGTTGATAACCCATCGTCCAGATATGTGGCAGCGTTTACTAGCTGTCCGAAAAAACGCTTTTAATCAGGCTGCCCTGATTGGATATGGTACATTGTTCTCTTTCCTGTTTCGCCTACGTACGCTTGCCGATACTGGTATAGCGGTCAGCCGCCGATTAGATGTCCAAGGTCAGGTTATTCTTTGTCCGTATGCTGAGGCAGGTATGGATGTGGATAAGCCATTTCAATATGATATCCTTTCTCAGGAGTTAACACGATCGAAGGCATGAAGTGGGAAGAAATCCAGTCTCTGGATATGCGCTATTCTGACCGTCTGCGTTTCATCGAGCACGGCGGTTTATTGCGCATGTTGGCGATATTCATGGCACATTCTGCCGATCCCTGGACGAGCCTCATCGCCCTGTTTTTTCTTTTTCTTGTCGGAGATGCTTATTGGAAATTACGTGCTCTGGTGATGATCGTAGGGACGTTTCTAACCGCCGGAGTCATATTTGTCATTAAATACACTGTTCGCCGCCGCCGTCCACAAGGAGAATGGGGTATGATTTATCGGGTTACCAATCCTCACTCTTTTCCATCGGGGCATGCTGCCCGCTGCTTTATGCTGGCGGTTGTCGGTTTTGCGTTGGGTCCTGTCTGGTTTGGACTGCTTCTTCTTATCTGGGGCATTCTGGTTTCTGTGTCACGCGTCGGTATGGGTGTTCATTATCTTTCCGATATCATTGTTGGATCTGTTATTGGCTTGTTTATGGGCTGGGTCACAATCGTCTTGTACGGTAACTATGAATGGATCAGAATCATATTTTCACCCTATCTACCGTTGCATTTGTGATTTATGTTATTATCTCTTTAATGGTGTTAAGCCAAATCGTCCTTTAAGGACAGTGTATGCAACAAAATTTCAATCCTAAGAATGCTCGTTTCATAAGTATTCAATCGGACCATTCGCTGAAAATTAATGTAAAATCGCGAAATATCTGGTAAGCTCAGGGGATGGACCCTGAAATCAAAATAACAACAGAATCGTTGGATGATTTTCCACTGCTACTAGAAGTAATGATCCGGCTGGGACTGCCAGAGATAATAGATCGGCATTTAAAGCGGCATGGACTACAACAGGGCCTGAGTTGGGGCTGGATTACAGCAATATGGCTGGCGCACATGCTGACGGAGGGCGACCACCGTAAACAGCCGGTACAGAGCTGGGTGCGTCAAGCCAGCGAAACGATTAGACGGATCAGCGGGCAGGAAATAAGAGAACTGGATTTCAGCGATGATCGATTGATGCTTTTGCTGCGGAGGTTGAGTAAAGCGACGACATGGGAGGCGATTGAGACGGAATTGGGGAGCAACATACTACGGGTGTACGAGTTGGAAGCCAAACGGGTACGATTGGATACCACGACGGTATCGGGCTATCATGAGGGCGGGGAGAACAGCCTGTTTCAGTTTGGCTACAGCAAAGACGACCCGACGCTGAAGCAGGTGAAAGTGATGGTGGCAGCGATGGATCCGTTGGGTCTGCCATTGGTGAGCCAGGTGGTAGCGGGCAATATCGCCGATGATCCGTTGTACATACCGGCAGTGGATCGCGTGTTGAAAATCATAGATGGGGTAGGAATGCTGTTTGTTGGGGACAGTAAGATGAGTGCGGTGGCAACTCGGGCGCATATTCACCGGTTGGAGCAGCATTACCTGTGTCCACTGGCGCAGAAAGGGGATACTGCCAAAGAAATGATAGGGTGGATCGAATCGGCCAATAATAGGACGAACATCCTGCAACCGATTTATGTGGAGAACGAGAAGGGTGAACGTCGCAT
>JBAXBF010000178.1:0-6588 GCA_037142095.1 Chloroflexota bacterium | reverse complement strand
TGCAGAGATTAAACCGGGTTTTGCATATCCTTAATCGTTGCAATGAGACGATGATGCGCGCCGTGGATGGGAATACTTTGCTAAAAAGTATCTGCCGCATCATCGTTGAAACAGGTCCATTTCACCTGGTATGGATTGGGTGGAATGATCCGCATACCCATGTTGTTACGCCTGTTGCATGGGCGGGGGATATAGAAGAATATATTAAAGAAATTACTGTGTTCAGTGATGACCGTCCTGAAGGGATGGGCGTGACGGGAACAGCTATTCGTACGGGGAAACCCACCATCCGAAATCATTTCTTAGCCGATCAACGCACAATGCAGTGGTATGATATTGCAATTAATCGCGGGTTCCGTTCTGCTGCATCCTTTCCATTTCGGTTGAGAGGCAAGGTTATTGGTGCCTTAACCATCTATGACACGAAGGAGAATACCTTTGAACAGAAGGAAATCGATTTATTCGAAGAGCTGTCGCTGGATATTTCTTTTGGTTTAGATCGTCTGGCAGAGGCAGAACAGCGGCGTCAAGCGGAAGTGGCATTACGAGAGAGCGAGCAACGTTTTCGAAAGACCATCGAAACAGCCGAAATGGGTTATTTTTTCATCGATGAATCGGGTTGTTACCAGGATGTAAATAATGCATGGCTCAAGATGCACGGCTTTGCTTCTCGTGATGAAGTGATTGGCAAGCATTTCAGCCTGACTCAGGCGGATGACGATCTGAAACTTTCACAGAAGAATGTGGATACCTTACTGGATGGGGTGCCGATCCCATTCGCTGAATTCTCTCGCCGGTGTCAAGATGGCTCTATTGGATATCACACCTTTTCAGCCACACCGGTTGTCCAGCGAGGGAAGACCATTGGATTGGAAGGGTTCCTGGTAGACATCACGGATCAAAAACGTGCCCAGAAAGAGGTACGAAAGAGCGAGAAAAATTACAGCAATCTCTTCACTTATATGATCGACGCCTTCGCAGTCCATGAGATAATTCTGGATCAAGACGGCGTTCCAGTTGATTATCGTTTTCTTGCCGTTAATCCGGCTTTTGAGAACATGACCGGTTTAAAAACACGTAATTTAATCGGTAAAACTGTCTTAGATGTAATGCCTGGAACTGAGGATGTATGGATCAAGACCTATGGTCATATTGCTTTGACGGGTGAACCAGCGCACTTTGAACAATACAGCCAGGTTTTGGGCCGCTACTATGAAATTACAGCCTACCGACCGGCTCCCAATCAATTTGCATGTATCTTCACGGATATCACCGATCGCAAACGCGCGGAAGAAGAAATTCTCCGTTTTAACACCGAACTTGAACAACGTGTGCGTGAGCGTACCGTCCAACTTGAAATTGCCAACCATGAATTGGAATCTTTCTCTTATTCGGTTTCCCATGACCTGCGCGCGCCATTGCGCGGCATCGATGGATGGACACTGGCGGTCATGGAAGACTGTTCCGATCAATTGGATGAACAGGCGATCGGATATCTCAACCGAGTGCGCTATCAGACGCAGCGCATGGGGCAGCTAATTGATGATCTGCTGGAGTTTTCACGACTGAGCCGGGCTGAGATGCGTTGGGGAATTGTAGATCTAACTGCAATTGCACAGGCTGTTACCGCCCGATTGATAGAAATTCAGTCTGAGCGGGCAGTTAAATTTATTATTCAGCCGGGGATGAAAACCCAGGGAGATTCTCGTTTATTGGAGATTGCATTAACCAACCTTCTCGATAATGCTTTCAAATTCACCAGTAAACGCCCATTTGCAAAAATTGAGGTTGGTCATAACGGAGATTTGGCAAGCCCCGTCTTTTTTGTGCGTGATAATGGCGCAGGTTTTGATATGGCTTATGCCGACCGATTGTTTGGGGCTTTTCAGAGAATGCATCAGACGTCAGAGTACCCCGGTACAGGTATTGGACTTGCTATTGTACAGCGTATCATTCACCGCCATAATGGGCGGGTATGGGTTGAAGCACAAGTGGATCAGGGCGCAACATTCTACTTCACAATCGAGAAAAAAGAATAATGAGGTTTTATAAATATCTTGATTTGATAACCGCCGCTTTTGTGGCGGTGTTAATTATATCGAATATTGCCTCAACCAAAATCGTTTCAATCAGTGCATTGACCTTTGATGGCGGTACAGTGCTTTTCCCGCTGGCTTATATTTTTGGAGATGTGCTGACCGAAGTGTATGGTTACAAACGCTCACGGCGTGTAATCTGGACTGGTTTCTTTTGGATCATCATCGCTAGTTGTATTTTTAGCTTGATCGATTGGCTGCCAGCCGCACCAGGCTATGAGTTATCGAAAAGCTTTCATTCAATTTTGGGGCAGGAACCGCGCATTGTTAGCGCAAGTATCCTGGGAGCTTTTTCGGGTGAGTTCACCAATTCATTTATTTTAGCGAAAATGAAGTTGTTAACCCGCGGAAAATGGTTATGGACGCGTACGATCGGCAGCACGATTGCGGGAGAAGCGGTGGATACAGTAGTATTCACGCTAATTGCATTTTTGGGTGTCTTGCCCTCCGATTTGCTTCTTACTGTAATTGTTTCGAATTATGTTTTTAAAGTTGGGGTCGAAGTATTATTCACCCCGCTGACTTACCGGGTTGTTTCATTTTTAAAGCGTACTGAAAATGAAGATTATTATGATTGGAATACAGATTTTAATCCAATGCGTACGGATGTGTAACGATCTGAGAAAAATTCATCTCGAACTAAGCTTGTATCGTTTTGTTCTAAATATAAGTTTATAATGAGGAATTATGAAATCCATCCGTAACTTAAAAGTAGGGGTAAAGCTGACCGGTAGTTTTTTAGTGGTTGTCCTGGTCTTGGCAGTGGGAACTGTGGCTGGTTTATTTAGTCTAAAATCGCTCAATGATAATAATCAAAATTTGTATTCTGAACGCATCCTGCCAATCCAGATTTTGAGTGAAGCCAATGAACAATTGAACAGCATTCCGGGTGATATCTACAAATATCTTTCCATCCCCAGCATCAAAGTCCAAAAAACCCAGGAACCCAAAAATCAGAGTACTCCCGAGCCTGCAAGCAAAGCCGTATCTCCGTCTAGCAAACCTCCTCAATGTGCTGCTTGTCATATTTCTCAGGCTGATATTTCTTCTCCACACGGGATGACTGCAAACTCAAATGGGGGGGGAAAGGATTGTTCGACTTGTCATGCGAAAGAAGGGAATGATCCTGCCCATGGACAGAAAGGAACGCCTGCCTCTGCACTGCCAACCTCAGAACAGCCAACTCTCAGTGCATCCACACCATCCACTCCTGCACAAACAGATGCTGGTGCATTGATTCAGACTTCTGCTGGTTGCGATTCCTGTCACTCGGATACGGTCATTATGAAACAATTAAGTACTTCAGAACAAATCATTAACGACGATATCGATTCAATCAATGCAAAAATATCAGCCTACCATTCAATGGAATTACATCTGACAATAGATGAAAAAGATAAATTGGCGGAATTTGAGAAGACATGGGGAGAATACCAGCGTATCATCAACGATGTTCTGGAAAAGACCAAGGCGGGTAATGATAGAGAGGCACTCCACCAATTGGTTGGCGGGGATGCATATCAGAGCCATATCGCTACGGGGAAGTCGATCCAGGCATTGATTACGGTGAGTAAGGACCTTGCCCAGCAAGCCCAATCCGATAGTGGCGCGATCTTTTTTAAGGCTGTAGGTATCTTGATTCTTTCTGGGATCATCGGCGTGTTAATGGCTGTGGCGTTGGGATCCTTTCTTAATCGGAACGTAACAGATCCCCTGCGTACATTAACGCAGACCTCCAAGCAAATGGTTACACGCTCTGACCAATTGACTGGATTGGCAAGCCGCAGCAGCGAGGCGGCTGCTCAAATCAATGCCACCTTACAAAAATTGGCAACCGGTACAATCCAACAGACCCAGAGCATTAGCAATACAATATCTTCTGTTGAACACTTAAAGCAAGTGATTAATCGGGTCGTTATGGATTCAAGGAAACAATTTGAGGCGATTAACCATACTTCACAGGTGATGTTGGAATTATCCGACGTAATTATGAATATTCGCCAGTCGGCACAGGATCAGGCACAGGTCTTAGGTAAAGCCGCGCTCGCCGGAGAAGAATTGACTCAAGTTATTCAGAAGGTAGCCGCGACGTCAGATAAGGTGACCGGTGAGGCAGCCCATTCTGTTCAGGTTGCCCAGAAAGGCGTGACAGTCGTTATTCAAACTTCGCAGGGAATGGAAAAAGTAAGTTCAGCAACCGAGAAACTTACAGAACGGGTGCATGATCTGGGCAAAAATTTGGACCAAATCGGGGAAATTATTGATACGATAGACAGCATCTCCTCGCAGTCAAATTTACTGGCTCTGAATGCTGCCATCGAAGCGGCGCGTGCCGGTGAACATGGGCGCGGTTTCGCAGTGGTGGCGAATGAAGTTCGTAAATTGGCTGAAAAATCGATTGAGGCTACCAAAAAAATCAGTCAGATCATCAATACGGTTCAGCATGGTGCCATAGAAACGGCTCAAGCGATGGAACAAGTGGGAAAGGACGTCAGTGCTGCCTCCGAGGATACAAAACGGGCGCGGGCGGCTTTCGATGTCATTGTAAGCGATGTGGCTGGATCTGTTGAACGAATCAAAGCTATTCGCCAGGCGATTGTTGAGATGGAAGAATCCCGCTTGGTCCTGGAAAAGGCAGTGGAAAATGCACGCGATATCTCAATCATGAATCATGAAGCGACTGAAAATATGTCAAAATTGAACATCGAGGTGGGTGAGCGATTAAAAAGCGCCGCCACAATCGTGGATGACAACATGGTTGCTGCCGGAGAGATGACCGCCAGCTCGGAAGTTGTTACGGAAATGATCGAAATTATTGCCCGCGTGAGCGAAGATAGCGGCGCGGCTACCAAAGAAATTAATGCTTCCTCCGATGATATGAAATTCCAGGTACAGGAAGTAACAAGCTCGGTGCAATCATTGGCTGAGATGGCTCAAAAACTGCAAAAATTAATGGAACAATTCCGCCTTTCCGAAGATGAGGAAAAGAAGTCGTTATGAAAACTATGGAATCACATGACATCCTTCTGGATGGCACATCGCTTACGATCGAACAAGTTGTCCGTGTCGCATTTGGAAATCCCAACCAGCCGCGTGTGTCATTGAGCAGCGAAGCTGCCCGGCGCGTGGAACGTGCGGCTCAAGCTGTAGGAGAATTATTGGCGCGCAACGAAATTGCTTATGGGGTAACGACCGGCTTTGGTGCCTTTAAAGACCGTATCATCTCACCCGATCAAGTCGAAGCGCTGCAACGCAATATCCTTGTCAGCCATGCTGTCGGCACAGGCAATCGCTTCGATATACCGACCACGCGGGCGATTATGGTTATCCGGGCTAACACCCTGGCACGTGGGCATTCGGGCATCCGTTTGGGTACGCTGCAATTGCTCCTGGATATGCTTAATCAGGGTGTGCATCCCTGCATTCCGGAGAAGGGATCTCTGGGTGCCAGCGGAGACTTGGCGCCCCTGGCGCATATGAGTTTACCCATCATTGGCAAAGGGGAAGCCGAATATCAGGGCGAAATCATATTGGGAGAAGAAGCCTTCCGCCGCGCTGGTTTGCTACCGGTGGTATTGGCGGCAAAGGAAGGTTTGGCGCTCACCAACGGCACTTCGGTCATGTGTGCTTTGGGGACATTGGCTGTCCACCGCGCCGAACGTTTGAGTCACACTGCCGATGTGGCTGGCTGTATGAGCCTGGAAGCGTTGCATGGGACTGTGATCGCCTTTGATGAGCGTATTCACCAACTGCGCCCCCATCCCAGACAGATTGATTGTGCTTGTTATTTACGCCGTCTCCTGGAAGACAGCCAGTTTGTGCGCTATCATGATCCGCGTAATGTGCAGGATGCCTATACCCTGCGCTGCATCCCGCAGGTGCATGGTGCCGTTCGGGATGCGATTGCCTATGCGCGTTGGGTGATGGAGATCGAACTCAATGCTGTAACGGATAACCCCCTCATCTTTATTGACGATGTTAGTGGGGAAATCAGCATCCTCTCCGGTGGTAATTTCCACGGCGAGCCGCTGGCAATCGCCATGGATTATTTTGGGATTGCTCTGGCGGAACTGGGAAATATTTCCGAGAGGCGTATCATGCGTCTGGTTGATGGAGACAGTAATGGGCATGTTTTACCCTCGTTCCTGACTCAGAACGGTGGTTTGAACTCCGGCTTTATGATAACGCAGTACACCGCGGCGGCTCTGGCTACCGAAAACAAAGTATTGGCACATCCGGCAAGCGTCGATTCTATTCCCACATCGGCAAACGTGGAAGACCATGTCAGCATGGGTTGTACCGCAGCCTTAAAGGCGCGCCAGATTCTCGAAAATGTAGAACATATTCTGGCGGTTGAACTCCTGGCGGCTGCTCAGGGAATTGATTTTCGCCGTGAAGCGGTGGGGCAGGATGCCCGCTTGGGAAGAGGAACCGCTCCGGTCTATCACCTGATCCGTGAACAGGCTCCCTTCATTCAAGAAGATACGATTCT
>JBAXBF010000177.1:0-6703 GCA_037142095.1 Chloroflexota bacterium | reverse complement strand
CCGCCGATGCCGCCGGTGGCAAAGACCAGGATGCCAGCCGCATGGGCGGCGATCAAGGTACCTGCCACGGTCGTGCCTCCGCTTTTCTTCTGGGCGACGGCGATGGCGTAATCTCGCCGGCTGACCTTGAGCAGGTTTTTCTCGCTTGCCAGGCGTTGCAATTGCTCGGCTGTCAGACCGATCTGCACCAGACCGTCGAGGACGCCGATAGTGGCGGGTACGGCGTTCAAGGTGCGTATCTCGGTTTCCATATCCTGTGCCAGATGCAGGTTTTGCGGATAAGGCAGTCCGTGAGTTACCACGGCGGACTCAAGGGCTACAATCGGCATTTCCATGCGCAGTGCACGCGCCACTTCTGGCAGGATGGTATAGTGGGTTGATATTCCAAGATTCATAATAACCTCATGATGGGTGAATTAGACCGCTGGCGTACCATCATTTATCGCCAATATTATTTTAGGTAATAGTTTTTAAATATTCCAGGACTTTGTTAACGTCGTCTGACGCTTTTTCGCTATCCTGGTCAAGTTTCATGGCACGGTACAGATTCTCGCGAAAAGATTTGGCTATATTGCGCTTTATTTCCGCGGTTATCTTATCTGTTGTATGAAATTGGGCGGACGGATTTAGACTGAACCGAGTTCCCTTTTGCTCCTGAAGGATATAATGGTAGAGGACCTCAACGGGCGAGATCATTAATCGTTGAAGTTCATCATAGAAGGCATTGAGATAAAGGAGATTAAGTTCATCGGGAGTGTGCTGGTATTCGATCTTGTTGTTCGCGTTCCAGAATGAGACCAAATCCTGCTGTACATTGGGCAGAACAGCTTTCCATGTTCCCAAACCAAGCCATTCGACCTGTACCCCGCGCGCTTCGCCTATCTTTTTAAAATTGCTGGCAAACAAGCGCACCATTTCTTCCCGCAGAATAAAATGATAATCACCAGTTCCTTTTTCGGTCCTATAGCAAGCCAGTAATTGGATCAGGTCGTGTTGGTTGATGAAATCCCGCAGGTTTAGGATTACCAATGTGCGGGTAACATCGGTCCATTTTCCCTTACTTTGGCGGTACACCAGCCTTTTGATGGCTTCTTCATCATATAGATAAGGCATCGGCATATCCTCATCTTCAGGGGATCCTTTACCGCGATAGACACTGAACCATACCTTGAAATCCTCGGCGCAAATTTCGACGCCGTCCCGGGTGCGAGCCTTGATGACCAAATCCATACTGTGATTGCGCAAGTCAATCACAGTACGCAGGCGTTCAAATCCTTCGATCGATCGTTTATACTTTGATGAACCACTCAAGAAACGCAACCGCCGAGCTTCTTCATCCTTGGGGGCAAAAGGAGAGAGGATGCGTACACTTCCATCTGCTTTTTCAAAGATCGCCGCATTTTCCATAAACACTCTGACATAGCCCGGACCACCGATGCGGATCAAGGGTGTGTTTTTATCTTCTGGGGTGGCATCTCCATCTCGGATCAAGACGGTGCGGTATCTTATAGCGAACGCAGTTTGCAAAATGAACTTTCTGGCAACCGGGAAGTCGTTCAACTCGAAGATGTCATTCAGGTAGACGGAAGCCAACCACCACATTAACAGAAGCGGAAAGGCAAGCACAAGAATATAGCTGAGTACATCTGGAGCGTACATAGATTGCATCGAGGTTAAGGTAGATTGCATCCAATCGATGCGCATTCGAAGGGGGTGTTCGTGCAGACTAATCCCAATCCAAACCAGAAGGGCGATGATGAACCACAGGATTAAGCGTATGCGCGCTCCCAATTGGTTGTTGGTAAAGATCCAATTTAATAAGTGTGAGACATCATTGATAAAAACGCGCAATATGCTCAAGAATGATTTACTTTCTGCTATTGTTTCGGGGGTCTTCTCTTCCTCTGCCATTTTCTAATGACTCCTGATCCATTCGATTAATCGGAGGATGAGACTGCTATCGGTGCCCATCCGGCGATGGAGTTCCATATCGTGCTTGCTTTCTTCGAGAGAACTTTCAAGAATACCGATAATCGTCTCGTTAAGATTGGGAATTTTGGCGGGATTGTTCGATAGGCTTTTTGCCAGTTGATTGCTTACCCATTCAGCATATTTCTTAATTGCCGCATTTTGTCCTTCGAATTCTTTGACGCGCCGGGTGCGTCCAGATTCGGCGCGGTCTTTGGTGTTCTTAAGTTCCCATTTTTTCTTCCAACGCTGCGAAATTTCTTCATCCACGGCTCTCGGCAATCGCAGGTCAGTGATCACGATTGTCATTACGTAGATACCGTGCCGGTTGAGCATCTCAAATTCCTCGCTGGGGATCTTTTTACCGGTGTATTGCCCGTAGGAATCCAATTCAGAGATGAGGGGGTGGGTCATCCGTTGGCGTACTTCACTGGTGATAACTTCGAGACCGGTTTTTTTCTCCTTATCAGGATAGATGGGGTCTTCAACCGAGGGCACAAATAGCTCATTAAGCGTATATTTACGTAAGTATTCACGCCAGAGGTCAACAGCCAGTAAGGTTGGCAGTTGGTCCCACAAAATTTGCTGTTGTTCTGTGTTCTCCGTCCCTTTGGTTTTAATGATCTGGTGGACGATTGCCTTCCACACCGATTGCGGCTTATAGCCAAACTGGGTACCGCCTTCGCCACACTCACTTTTTAAACGAAATACAGCGATGATATTAGGAATAATCTCGATCCCATCCCGGGTTGTAGCACTGGTAATTTTACAAGAATTACAGCGGGCGCGGTATTCGGTCTCTGATTCGTTCTCGCCCTGCGGATCAAAAGGCGATTGTCCAGGTTTAAGCATGGGTATCAAAACCTCGGTTTGTTGGTGTAAGTCCACTGTGCCCGCCAGACGTTCATGGGGGGCGGTGAAAACCACGCCTGGCCCAATCGGACGTGTGAACTTAAACGCGGTGCGCAGCACGCCTGCGCTGGCAGAATCCAGCATAATGACCCCTGTGCCTGCGCTGAACACCATTCCGGTACCATAGGAGATGGGTCCGATGAATCGCATCAGTTTTCCGAAGCCGCCTAGCTTTTGTGGTTGATCTACAATTTCGCCGTTCCGGATAAAAACTGCCGGACCATGCATGCCAAACACGTAGAGCCAGAAACTCCCGATGGCTTTATACCGTTCGCCGACGGTGCGAACCGGAAGCAGAAATTGGGCAAAGAATACGCTCCAGAAGATTAACCCGAGCAAGCACGCAATGAATGAAAGAAAAATTTGGAGAGGGCTGGCTTTTCCGGGAAATTCGAAAGTACCTTTGGAATGCAGTTGGCTTCCCTCCGCCGTAAAAATATTGATGCCGTCCGCGCCATCTGGAATGAATATCAGTTTGTTGTTGATCAATGCTTTATAAGCATAACCGGGTGTGTCTTCTGAGGATATTTCCGTTGGACGCTGCGGATTGCTCATATCAAGCATGGTGACACCGGCGTCACCCAGGGTTAGATAGGCGACGGTCCCACTGAGAAGAATGCTGCGAACTGAGCCTGGCAAGGAAAAATTGTTCACAAACTTCGGGTTAGCCGGGTCAGAGATATCTACGATCTGAATACCAGACTTGCCATCGGCAAGGAATGCAGTTTTTCCTAAAATGGCGATGTCATAGGTGATTCCCGATGTATCATAGGCACCTTTTGGAATTGGAAGGGTAGGATTGCTGATATCTATAATCTGCATACCCTTGTCACCGTCGGCGATATATGCCAGGTTGCCAGAGATGGTCACTTTGCTGGCATTGCCCGGTGTATCAAAAAACGCTAGTTCAAGAGGTTTTTCCGGAATGGAAACATTCAATATCCCCAGCCCTTTTTCACCGAACGCTACATAGGCATCCCTCTTATTGATGACAATATCTTCTGCCGATCCTCCATCTAAATTATAAGAACCGACTTCCTGCGGGTCAGTGGGATTGGCGATGTCGAAGACCTGAATGCCCTTATTGCCGTCTGCTACAAAAATATATTTATCAAGAAGCGCAAGTCGTTTTGAATCCCCAGGTGTATCGAAGTATGTTACCCCGCTGGGTAAAGCCGGGTCTTGCAGATCCAGAACGCCCATTCCAGCCGAACCCCAGGCGACGTAGCCATAATGACCCTGAATGAGAATGTCTTTGGCTTCGCTTCTGCCTTGCAGCCAGAGGAGGAAGAAATAAAAAACCACAATAAAAAGCGAAATCACAATGATTTGCTTTTTAGGGTCTTGGCGAAAAGGGCGGTGGTCGTACATATTTTTGAGATTAAGTGGGCTATATAAGGAAGCCCACTTAGAAAAGATTCATATTTTATGTTTTCATTTCTGCCAGAACGCGCCGTACAATCTCTTCAATTTGATCACTTTTTTCGGTTGCTGAGCCAGGCTTGGACGTCTGTTGGCTGGGGTCATCTGTAGATCCGGGTAGAAAAGCAGCCTCTGGGGGGGGCTTGATTTCGTAAGCCAGACGTTTAATGTTGTACATATGTTTAACGGTGATGTTATCTCCGGTGATGGCGCGCCCCTCACCGCCAGGTCCAAGGGTCATGGAGATTGGCACACCGGTAGTAAAACCGACTGCCCCCAATGTGCCGAAGGTATTGACCAGAATCCGGAAAACTGGTTTTTGCAAACCAAACTCCATGATGATTCGGTCATCCTGTGCATGGATGACGAGCGAATGACCCCGCCCGCCGTGGCGAATCAACTCGATGCAGCGTTCACAACCGGCTTCCCAGCCATCCACTTCGTACCAACCAAGCACGGTTGTCAATTTTTCGGCGGATAGCGGTTCACGTTCACCGACTTCATTCAATTTTGCCACCAGCACCCGTGCGGATGCTGGCACGCTGATCCCGCACATTTGAGCCAATTGCTGCGGGCTTTTGCCCACCGTTTTAGGGTTGATGAGTGGTCCCGGCGAGAAAAGCAGTTTTGTCAGTGCCTGGGCTTGGGTTTTATCGACGAAATAGGCACCTTCTGCTTTCATCAACTCTTCCAACTTCGCCGCGATCGGGCGGTCTGCTACGACGGCTTGTTCTGTAGCACAGATCACGGAATGATCAAACGCTTTGGAAGCCACGATATAGCGGGCAGCTCGGGCGACATCGGCAGAACGGTCCACATAAACCGGTACGTTGCCAGGTCCAACACCGTAGGCAGGTTTCCCGACCGAATGTGCCACGCGCACCATCTCGGAGCCGCCAGTCGCCAGGATGAGATCGATGTATTTGTGTTTTATTAATTCCTGCGTACCGCCCAGGCTGACGCGTGTCATGCAGCCAACCAGTCCTTGTGGCATTCCGGCGCGTTCTGCGGCTTCTACCAGGATACGAGTTGTCTCGATGCAGGATTTTACTGCCGAGGGATGCGGGGTGATGATGATGCCGTTGCGTGCTTTTACGGCGATGATGGTTTTGAAGATTGTCGTCGAAGTGGGATTGGTGCTGGGAATCAAGGCTGCGATGATCCCGACCGGCCAGGCGATATCATAGACCTTATGCAGAGGGTCATGATGGATGACTCCTACGGTTGGGATGTCTTTGATTGATTCCCACAAGATTTTTGAACACAAGGTATTTTTGAGCGTCTTATGTTCCGGTACCCCGTAACCGGTCTCATCGGCTGCCATTTTTGCCAGGCGTTCCGCATTAGCGTAGGCAGCTTCTGCCATTGCGGCGCAGATACGGTCAACCTCGGCTTGGGAAGCATGCAAAAATTTGCGTTGGGCTTCGTGTGCTGCGATTGCCAGAAGTCGGGCTTCCTGGATGGATTGCAGGTCGGAATCCAGCGCAAGCGGAGTGCTTCGATTTTCGGTTCGCGTTTCGATGCCCACTTCTATGCGCGCCATGACCGCCTCCTTGACCTGTGAGACCAGGACTTCTGCGTCTCCTTTTTTTTCTTCTTTTGAGACGTTTCCTCTGGTGGATTGTTTTCCGCTGCGCACCAGATGAAATCCCTGTTTGAAGGCATAATCGCGCCCGGCATCCGTAACAACGACGTCGTCGTTCACTTCAAGAGAAGTAATGCCGCGTTTGATTAAATCTTGGATATCGTGTTCGGTGTAGAACGTTTTTGCCATAGCTATTTAGTGGTCTTACCTTCCAACTCTTCGATCGCCTTGACTGCAACATTGCGCGCCGTGACGACCTCTGCCTCTGAGCCGGACAACCACATTCTGCCGAACCTTCCCACAGAAGAGATATGAATTAATTTGATTGACGAACCTTTTTCAGCTTCATTGAAGGCATAATTAATATAAGCAGCCGGGGCACATTCCATAACCAGCAAAGTTTCACTGGGCACAAGAATCGAACCGCGTCTAAAACGGTTTAACAATTGGGATTGGTATGGATCCACATTGGTGATGATCTGGATTGAAGCGATTTCCGGCTTTACGCGGTCTTCGATGCTCAGATTAAGGCGGTCTAATACAACTCTTCCGGCTTCGATGACCTCCGCTTGTGAGCGGGAATGGACTTCAAACATGCCGAACTCGCGTTCAACAATCTGCGCTCCAGGGCGAGCCTCGGTTGCCTTGACGGCAATATCCACCAAGCGGAAAACTTCATTCCCAGGGGCAACTTCTATATATAAAGCCGCCATCCCTTCCGTGGGAAGGTCACCCTGGGTTACGGTTCCGATGAAAGCCGCGAACTGCGGCTGCATTCGGTCAAGATAGGAATAACAACGGAGTGAAAAATGATCT
>JBAXBF010000176.1:0-6792 GCA_037142095.1 Chloroflexota bacterium | reverse complement strand
CCACTCCGACTACTGAACCTGTTGTTACACTTGTACCAACGCCGACAGCGATCCCTCCCGTAAAGAGAACATGGGGAAATTATCCAGGTCCGTCCATCTGGCCTCCCGTGGAAATTCCACCTCCAGCATCGATTCTTCCCAAACCTGATGATCAAGTAAATATATTGTTACTTGGTGACGACCAACGCCCCAACGAATACACCTTCCGTACAGACTCGATTATCATCCTAACTTTAAACTCAAAACAAAGCAGTGCAAGTATGACTTCTTTTCCCCGTGATCTTTACATTTATGCTCCCGGGTGGACGATGCAGCGGATCAACGTGGTTTTTGCACGGGGTGGATTTGATCTGATGTCAACAACTTTCGAGTATAACTTCGGAGTGAAGCTAGACTATTATGCAAAGATCAATGTATTCACCTTCTTGAAAATGATCGATTCTTTGGGAGGGATCGATGTAGCCGTAGCATATCCGATGACAGATGATGATGCTTATCTTGGAAAAAAACGTACAGTTCCTGCAGGAAATATCCATATGAATGGTGAAATGGCTGCCTGGTATGTACGTTCCAGATATAGTACCAGTGACTTTGATCGTGCCCGCCGTCAGCAAGAAGTATTACAGGCTATCTTAAACCGCCTGCTTCATCCCAGCACACTCGAACATGCACCCGATGTTTATAACACCTTACGCAACAGCGTAACAACGAACCTTACCTTAGAAAACGTTGCCAGTTGGATTCCGCTGGCATTGCAGATCAAGAAAAACAATCGTTTAAGACAATATATGATTGGACGGGCACAGACCACTGATTTTACTGTTCCTACAGATAGCTCAAAAGTGTTACTCCCAAAATATGAAGCCATTTTAGGTATCATGCGCCAGGCAGTAACTCCATAAGTAATGATAATAATGAAAATTTTTATAATTGGAAATCAACGGAGGAATTATGACACTTGAGGGAAAAGGGTACTACATCTGGCAAGTGAGAATGTGTGAAAAAGGGAATGCAGAAGCCATTGCCAATGTCGCCCAAAGCGCTGGCTTGACTCATATCCTCATTAAAGTCGCCGATGGAATCTATCCGTATAATTACGACTGGAAAACAAAAACCGACCTTGCCAAACCAGTCGTACAAGCTCTTAAAGAACGCGGGATTAAAGTCTGGGGTTGGCAATATGTCTACGGCGAACAGCCGCTTGAAGAAGGAAGGATCGCGGTACGCCGGGTACAAGAATTAGGTCTGGAAGGATTCTCCATTGACGTGGAAAGAGAGTATGAAGATAACAACAAAAAAGCAGCCGCCAATCGTTACATGAATGAATTGCGCGCCAATCTCAAAGATGTTGCTATTGCAATCAGTTCCTACCGCTTCCCTTCATACCATACGCTCGTTCCATGGCGTGAATTCCTCAACCAGTGCGATTACAATATGCCCCAGGTCTACTGGATGAAATCCCATAATCCTGGAGAACAATTGAGACGTTGCGTACGTGAATTCCAGGAAATCAAACCATTTCGCCCCATTATTCCCACAGGGTCAGCCTTTTCAGAACAAAATTGGACAGCGACCGCTTCCGAGATTTTGGAATTTTTACAAACAGCTCAAGATATCAACCTGAGCGCAGCGAATTTTTGGAGTTGGGATTATTGCCGCAACAATCTGCCAAACCTTTGGAATGTGATCTCTGATTTCCCGTGGGGAGGACAACCAGAACCAAGTGACATCACAAAACTGCTTGTTTCCGCCATTAATGCCCACGCTCCAATTGACGTGGCAAATTTGTATCACCAGGATGCGGTACATATCACCGCTGAGCGTACCATACAAGGCACAGAAGCGATCCGGACTTGGTATCAAGACCTGTTTAAGCGTTATCCCCAGATATCGCTCAGTCTGAGTGGAACATCGGGCAGCGGCGCCTCGCGTGCCTTCAACTGGACAGCGAGTCTAGCGACGGGTAAAACAGCCACTGGAAGCGACACATTGGGATTATTGGACGGAAAGATCAGTTACCATTATTCGACACTGGTACCTTCATAGAGGAGAAATTTCAGAGCGCGGTTCTACAAGCATCCCTCCTTGAAAAGACTGACTTCTTTATCATATTCTTTCATGTTGTAGTATAATTAAAATGTTAAGAGGGAGTAGTTGATAAACTCAAAGTCAACATACCGGTAGCAGAACTACCTGGCTTTGTAACCGCAAGGGTAACGAGACTTTTAACATAATCCATTGATGGGATTGTGTTGAGAGTCTTTTTTTACACCATCCCTCATCGAGACTATAAAGAGGGAACATTTAATGAGTTCAACTTTAATCGCATTTCTTTTTTCGGTAAGTGCTGTTACTTTAGCCGAGATGGGGGATAAGACACAACTCCTGGCTATGGCATTTGCTACGAAATACAAAGTATCAAAAGTTCTTATTGGAGTATTCATTGCTACGGTTTTAAATCATGGGCTTGCTGTCGCCTTCGGTAACATCATAGCCAGAAACCAATCGTTGGAAGTTTGGGTTCAATCCATCGCATCTTTATCATTCATCCTCTTTGGTTTATGGACGATTCGAGGAGATCAATTGGAAGGTGAAGAGAACAGAAAAACACGCTTTGGAGCCATCATGACCGTAGGCATTGCTTTTTTTATCGCAGAACTAGGTGATAAAACCCAGCTTGCCACAATCGCCCTGGCTACAAAATTTCCAAATGATCCTATTGGTATCTTGATGGGAACTACGACTGGGATGGTGATTGCAGATGCCATTGGAATTATCATCGGAGTTGTCATGTGTAAGAATATACCTGCTAAAACGATAAAACTGGTTTCGGCAGGAGCATTCATCTTTTTTGGTTTTATTGGAAGTTACCAGACGGCTTCTGAAAAATTAGGAATAAATCTGAATACCACGATGATTTTATTATTCATTCTGGCAATTATCACTGGTATTGCTGCATTCTTTTTGATCCGAAAAAGCATCCAATTAGAAGCTCAGAACCCTGTCGTCGCTGCTTATTGCAGGGATAAAACCTTAACTTCTTTACCCCACAACACGGAGATAAAAAGTTAGGTAAATCTGGACATCAATGATGAATTATTCAGCCAAGCTCATTAATATAACCTTGACATCCCATTGGCTTTCTTTTAAACTTTAATAACGGCTCAGATATAAACAAAATAAGGAATTAACAATGACTGATTCTAATCCAGCCACCTGGCACGCATATTCGTCTTCCGAAGTTGCTCAAAAACTAGAAACCACTAAAGAAAAAGGTCTTTCCTTTGAAGAAGCTGCTCAGCGTCTTGAAGAATATGGACGAAATGAACTGGCGGAAGCACCCCCACCTACTTTTTTGGAAATGCTCTGGGATCAACTTAAGTCTTTTGTCGTCATTATGTTGATCATCGCATCTATCGTTTCAGCCCTATTGGGAGATTATATTGAAGCAGCCGCAATCATGACAATTGTTGTTCTTAATGCTGTCCTGGGAGTTGTCCAGGAACGAAATGCCCAAAATGCCCTGGCAGCCCTCAAAAAGCTGGCTGCACCTGATGCCAATGTTTTGCGCGCCGGCAGCCGCCAATCCGTGCGTGCCTACGATCTTGTCCCAGGAGATATTGTTCTCCTGGAAGCCGGAAACTACATTCCGGCAGACCTGCGCCTAGTGGAAACAATTAACCTGCGAGTAGAAGAGGCAGCTCTCACGGGCGAATCCGTACCGGTACAAAAAGACGCCTCCATTACGCTCGCCGAAGGCGCAGGATTGGGTGACCTAAAGAACATGGGCTTTATGGGCACATTGATATCTTATGGACGTGGTAAGGGTATCGTAGTCAACACGGGTATGAAAACTCAGATAGGGCGCATCGCTGAATTGCTGAACTCAGTAGAGGAAGAACCAACACCCCTGCAGCGCCGGTTGGAGCAGTTAGGACGCACGCTTGGTATTGGAGCGATGGTAATTTGTGTTTTTGTATTTTTACTTGGTTGGTTTCAAGGAAACGATCCACTTGAGATGTTCATCGTGGCTGTCAGTTTAGCCATTGCGGCTGTTCCCGAAGGATTACCGGCTGTCGTTACGATTAGCCTGGCACTGGGAATGCGCCAGATGATCCGCCGCCATGCCCTTATTCGCCGTCTTGCTTCTGTCGAGACCCTTGGCTCTGCCACCGTCATCTGTTCCGATAAGACCGGCACACTCACCCAAAACCAGATGATGGTAACGCGGGTCTATACGGATGGGCATTTTTTCTCTGTAACTGGTAGAGGATATGCTCCTAATGGAGAATTCAGCCTGGCGCAAGACGCAGTCAACTTATCGGATTATCCAGCAGCTCGCACCGCGTTATGGATCAGCGCACTCAATAATGATGCCGTTCTCGAAGAGATTCAAAATCATGAGGCTAAATCCGATTTCCGGATGGTAGGTGATCCAACCGAAGGTGCACTCGTGGTTGCAGCCGCAAAAGCTGGTTTTTGGGCGAACGATTTGAACCGTTCTTATCCACGTGTAGCAGAAATTCCATTCGACTCCGTTAGAAAACGGATGGTAACAATCCACACAGAAGAAGATGCCACTCCAGAACTGAGAAACCTTATTCATCTTGATATTAATGGACAGCATATCATCACGGTAAAAGGCGCGCCCGATATGGTGCTTGACCTATGTACTCATTATCTTTCTGCTCAAGGGGTTCAGGTTCCTCTGACCCCCGAAAAACGAGTAGAAATCCTTGAAGCTAATGATACAATGGCACAGGATGCTCTGCGAGTCCTGGGTATGGCATTTCGTCTTACAATGGGACAACCAGCATGGGAAAGTCCTGAGCAAGTAGAGCATAGCATGGTCTTCGTGGGATTAACGGGGATGATTGATCCGCCCCGACCGGAGGTACCACCAGCGCTTGAAATAGCACGCAAAGCAGGTATTCGCACCATCTTAATTACCGGAGATTATGCCAACACCGCCCGCGCCATCGCGGCTGAGATTGGTCTGATCCGCGAGGGACACCTTACCCTCACCGGTGCAGAACTAAATGGGATGAGTGATGAAGAACTACGCCAACAGGTAAAGGTAACGGATGTCTTTGCCCGTGTCTCCCCAGAACATAAACTCCGCATCGTGGACGCTTTACAAACCAACGGTGAGGTGGTTGCAATGACAGGGGATGGAGTCAACGACGCACCTTCTATCAAGAAATCAGATATCGGTGTAGCGATGGGTATCACCGGAACCGACGTTGCCAAAGAATCAGCCGATATGGTACTCACAGACGATAATTATGCCAGCATCGTCTCGGCAGTCGAAGAAGGTAGGGTAATTTACAGCAATATACGTAAATTCGTCTATTTCCTACTTTCTTGCAACCTGGCAGAGATCGCCGTCATTTTTCTATCCACCTTGTTCTACCGGGCATCAGCCCTGACCGCCATTCAGCTCCTCTGGCTCAATCTGGTTACAGATGGAGCACCTGCCCTGGCACTCGGCACCGAAAAAGCCGAACCAGGCATCATGAATCGCCCACCGCGCCCACCATCAGAACCGATCATTAATCGTTTTATGCAGGTTGGAATCGTCGTTCAAACCATCGCCATCACTGCCGTCACTTTGATTGCCTATATATTAGGCAGACAGTTACATCCTTCCGAACCGCAATTCGCAGAGACGATGGCATTTGTTACCCTCTCGCTCTCAGAGTTAGCACGCGCTTTCACGGCTCGTTCAGAACACATCCCAGTTTTAAAAATCGGCATTTTTTCCAACCGTAATATGAACCTGGCTTTTCTTTCTTCAGTTATTCTAGTGCTGGTCGTGGTATACGTGCCTTTCTTGCAGAAAATATTCAATACAACACCATTAGGCTTGGACAACTGGGAGGTTGTTCTCCCCTTGCTGCTCATCCCTTCCATAGCAGCAGAAGCGGTCAAATATTTTGTTGTAAGTCGTGGAAAATAACGGTACCAAACCTATACAATGAAAGGTTCCCACTCGACCTGACGCAAATCATCCATAACTTGATGAGCTGTTAAATCAAGATGTAATGGCGTTATTGAGATATAACCGGATGCGAGCGCCCCGATGTCGGTTCCTTCTTCTGGAACACCCGAGGGCGCTTCGCCTCCAATCCAATAATAAGAGCGCCCATGGGGATCTTTGCGCTGAACTAACTCATCGCGATAGATACGTTTTCCCTGCCTGGTGATTAAAATCCCATGGGGTATCTGATCCGTTATATAAGGAATATTGACATTAAGCAGAATTCCGTCGGGAATACCTTGTTCTACAGACTGACGAGCTATCGCACAAGCTATTTGAGCTGCCTTCGTAAAATCTAACTGTCCGCGATGATATTCCGCTGCATCCAAAGAAAAAGCGATCGCCGGCACACCAAAGATCACAGCTTCCATCGCAGCCGTCACCGTCCCAGAATAGGTTACATCATGTCCCATGTTTGCATTCGGGTTAATTCCAGACACCACCAAATCAATTTTTTCTCGAATAAAACCAAGCAGCGCCAGGGCAACACAATCGGAAGGAGCACCGTCGGCAGCAAAACCGGAAGTGCCATCCGCTAAATTTGTTTGAACAATGCGTAAAGGACGGTGGAGTGTCTTGACATGCCCGCTGGCAGACCAGTTTTTATCCGGCGCCAATACGGTTACTTTACCCAATTTTCGCATCTCCTGCGCCAGAGCGGCAAGTCCGGGAGCAGTAATACCATCATCGTTTGTTATAAGAATATGCATGTTAAGTTTCCTTATTATTTAGATCATCAATTAGATCAGTTT
>JBAXBF010000175.1:0-6799 GCA_037142095.1 Chloroflexota bacterium | reverse complement strand
AATCTGCATCCATCCCCTTCAGCGGTGCAAAGCTCTTGCGGTGAATTGGACAGCCACCCAGTCGTTTAATGGCTTCCAGATGTGCAGCCGTGCCATAGCCCTTATGTGTCGCGAAGCCGTATCCCGGATACTGCAAATCCAGTTCACGCATGACGGAATCCCGGGCGGTCTTGGCAAGGACGGATGCCCCTGCAATACTCAGGCAGCGCGCATCCCCTTTCACCAATGCCGTTTGAGGAATAGGGATTTGCGGCAGTTTGATATAATCCACGAGCAGATGATCGGGTTGAATAGTGAGCGCATCCAGACTGCGCTGCACAGCCAGGCGTACCGCCGCCGCGATCCCGATCGCGTCGATCTCTTCCACCGCAGCAAAACCCACGCCCCATTCTACCGCAGCCACACGGATACGGTCTGCCCAGTGCTCGCGCTGTGCTGCGCTCATCTGCTTGGAATCGCGTACGCCCCATAAGGCTTGGATGATGTCTATCTCGGGTGGCAGAATTAACACCGCCGCTGCCACTGGACCCGCCAGGGGTCCTCGCCCGGCTTCGTCGATACCTGCAACATGGAATAATCCAGACTGCCAGAGCGGCTGTTCAAAACTTAAGTCGGGATATTTTTTATTCAGGAGAGCATTATCGTTCTCGATCATTCCAATTTGCCCGCATAACCATGCGATCTGTTTCGTTCCAATAAAAATTTTAAAATCATTGTGAAAAAAGGTGAGATTACACTTGTCTCATCCATAAATTCCTTTATAATAGTAATATTGATCACAAAAAGAGCAACCTTGTTAATGGTTGTTGCATATATACTCATGTGGAGATTTTATCATGGTTGAGCCTCAAGATGCGATAGAAGAAACGATGTTTGAATCCGTCGAGCCGTTGGATATTAACACCGCCAGCCTGCGTAAACTGGTGCAAATACCCGGCGTTGGGCGGGTGCTTGCCCGCCAGATCATTGATAACCGTCCTTATACCACTCTGGATGATTTATCAAAGCTTCCTGGCATCAGTAAGACGAAATTGGATCGGATCAACACCAGCATTTATATAGCCGCCCCCCTCCCGGATGACTCACAGAAGTCTGAGCCCCAGCAGGAGGTAACCGCATTACCAACGTCTGCAGAATCGATTTTGCCTGAGCCTGAACCACTTCCCGAACCACAACCGCTCCCTGCGCCGCTCCCTGCGCCGCCGTCACCTCCACGTCCAGAGCAAAAACCGCAGCCGCCATCATTACAATTACCAATCCCGCATCGTTATGTTACCTACCAGCAGACTTTTATGATTTCTGCGGTCGTAGGTGCGATCGTGTTTTTACTGTCTGTTATCGCTGTGTTGGGTATTCTGGCGATCATCAACAACGGCTTGCATTTTGTTTTACCTGCGGAGCTATCTGTCCTGAGCCGGGAAACCGGTGATTTGCGTACGAAATCCGAGGCGTTGAGTGGAGACTTGGATGGTTTACGTCAGCGTCTCGATAACCTGGAAGGCTTAAGCGGGCGCATGACCGCCCTGGAGAGTGCCGATCAAGAGATCAACACCCGCCTGGATGCGGCTTCTACCAGCCTGAAAGATGCCCTGCGAAAAGTCGATGCAATGAGTAAAAAAGTGGATGAAATATCAGTCAAGGTGGACGGGATGCAATCCCTTTCAACACGCTTCCGCTTGTTTTTGGATGGTCTAAAAGATTTATTGGTCAACTCAAACGGTAAATAAAAAAGGGAGGCACTATGACAGATGGCAACTATTCATCGAAAACTACAGGAATTCGGGGGATTATAAAAACCTTCTTTACGTTTTTACTGGTTGTAGCCGTGTTTTTCGTTATTGGCGTAGGGCTTTATTATGGTGTCCCTTATGCCTATAACCAATTGGTCAAACCTGTCGAGGAGCATACTGCCCAGATCGGTGACCTGCAAGCCGAGCAAAAACAAAGCGCCACAGAGTGGGATGAGCGCATCAACGATCTGAGAAAACAAATTGATGCTCTAACTACATTGCGCGATAAGGATAAAGAAACAATCGCCGAAGTGCAAACCAATCTCGAGCAAGCATCCGGATGGCAGGAAGGCGATAAGCAGCTTGCTGCGCGTCTGGGAAAATTGGAAACCAGAATGGACGAATTTGAATCGCAGCAGCGCACATTTGAAACTGCCCTTGCCGTTCTGAAAACCGCTTCTGGCGAAGATGCGCAAAAACTTGATAAAATGGATCGCCGTGTGCAGCAGCAAGAGACGCCATTGGCTGACATCCGCCAGGAGACATATTTAATAAAGGTGATGGCGTTAATCACCCGCAGCCGGGCGGCGCTGCTGGATCGCAATTATGGTGTGGCTGAAGGTGACTTGCAGGCTGCGCGAAGGCTAGTAAAGGGGGTTCAAGCGGGTGCCAGAGATTTTCAGACGGAGACTCTCCAAACGTTGCTTGTCCATATCGATTTAGCGCTTAACAACCTGAGCACAAATCCAGTTCTGGCAGACAAAGACCTGGAGATTGTCTGGCAGTTGCTGGTGCAGGGATTACCAGTGGGAATTAACGATTCTCAATCACTACCTTTTCCCTCAACACCAGTTCCGACGGATGTGCCGGCAGATTTGCCCACCGCCCTGCCGACGGTCTTACCGACACCTGTCTTAACTCCTAATCTATAAACTTCAGATGTGAGAAATTGAAATAAACCTTAACAGCTTTCGTAAAAAGAAAGCTGTTAAGGTTGCCTTAAGATCATTAATAGAGAACCATAAAGACAGAAAATGTATTCTGTGATATGGTTAGGATGATTTTTGTGAAAGAAATTAACGTGAAAAAAAGCACGAATAAAGGAGCATAGTATGGTAAAAAATATTAGAACAACAACGGTTGTCGTCATCTTGGTGGCAATGCTGCTCAGCAGTTGCAGCGGCTTGACATTGGGGATGAACAGCTTTAATCCTGTAGCCTCATTGGCTCCCAAGACACAAGATGAGACGGCTGCGGCGACTGCCGCTCCGCTTGAAACAGCAGCCCCGGCGGTTCCGCTTGCGCCGTCTTCAGGCTCGGCATTGAGTATGTCGGCTTTTCAAGGAACACTCGAGGGTATCTATGAACAAGTGAGTCCTTCTGTGGTCAATTTGAGAGTGGTGGAAAAACAGACTTCATCATCCTCTCAATCTGGTGGAATCCTTCCTGGTTTACCCAATATTCCAGGCTTTCCTGATATTCCCTTCCAGAACAACCCGGATAATTCCAATCCGGATAATCCATCTCAAAACATGTTTCCAGCGGTAGGGGAAGGTTCTGGTTTTGTATGGGATAAAGAAGGGCATATTGTTACCAATAATCACGTGGTTGAAGGGTCTGAAAGAGTAACGGTTACTTTTGCTGATCAAACCAGCATTGACGGAAAGGTCATTGGAACAGATCCAGATAGCGACCTGGCAGTGGTCAAGGTTGATCTGCCTGCCGCTCAACTCAAACCGGTCCAAATGGCAGATTCGACCCGGGTCAAAATTGGGCAGATTGCCATCGCGATCGGAAACCCGTTCGGATTGGAGGGTACGATGACATTTGGTATCGTCAGCGCATTGGGACGCTCTTTGCCAGTGGATTCCAGCGCTACTTTAGGATCAGTCTACACAATTCCAGATGTAATTCAAACCGATGCTCCCATCAATCCGGGTAACTCCGGTGGTCCGCTCATCGATGCCGATGGGAAGGTGATTGGGGTAACCGCCGCAATTGAATCTCCAGTACGGGCGAGTGCAGGCGTTGGTTTTGTAATCCCTGCTGCCATTGTTAACCGTGTCGTTCCGGCGTTGATCAAAGACGGAAAGTTCCAACACACCTGGGTTGGTATCTCTGGGACAACCGTATCACTGGATATAGCCAAAGCGATGAATCTCAAGAGTGATCAACATGGCGCCTTGGTGATCGAAGTATCCCCTGATAGTCCGGCAGAGAAGGCAAAATTACAGGGCAGCAGCCGCAAAGTCAATATTGAAGGTCAGCAGGTCTCGGTTGGCGGTGATATTATCCTAAAGATCGATGATCAGTCCGTGAAGAGTTTTGATGATTTGACCACCTATCTGGCTCGTTCCACCGAAGTTGGTCAAACGGTAACTTTGACCGTGCTGCGTGACGGTAAAGAAGAAGCGGTTAAATTAACGCTTGCGGCTCGTCCGGCTAGCAGCAGCAAGCCGGTTCAAGAAGCAAAGAAAAACGATGATACCGGAAGCGGCGTCCGCCTGGGAATTGCTGGGCTGGATCTCACATCAGATATTGCCAAAGGAATGGGTCTGGCGAGTAATCAAAAAGGAGTGTTGGTACAACAAGTGCAGCAGGGCAGTCTGGCGGATAAAGACGGTTTGCTCGGTAGTTTTAAACCTATGACCATCAATGGAGATAGAGTCATGGTGGGTGGAGATGTCATCACTGGCATCAATGATAAACCTGTCGAAGGTCTCGCCCAGCTTAAAGAAATCCTGAGTGGTGTAAAATCAGGAGACCAGATTACCCTCAAGGTTTTAAGAGATAACAAGGAGGTTGATATCAAGATAGATTTGGGTGGATAGCATTTCACTCTTCAAAAAAGGAAACCTGAACCTCCTTCTTCCTCTTTGTTGGGAAGAAGGAGGTAAGGACCGGGGAGAAAAGCGCAAAAATTGGCTTACTCACACCTTTCTGAAGAATGTCCCATAAACTCTTATAAAATATTTATCAGAAAGTTTCGTTTTTAGTGTAGAATTGGTTCTTTGGGAATTGTTTTCGTTTATTAAACTACGCAAAGGTGCTTTTACGCGGAGATACTCGCGATAGATTGCCCCTTTGGGTTGCTATAAGGAGAGAAATTGTGATAGATGTCACCGAATTATCCAAATCTTATGGCGCCGTGCAAGCCCTGCGGGGCGTGAGTTTTTCCATCGCTGCGGGTGAGATTGTTGGGTTGCTGGGTCCGAATGGAGCCGGTAAGACAACGATTATCAAAACCCTCACCGGTTTTTTACAGCCGGACAATGGTATCATTCAAATCGATGGAATGGATGTACTTACGCAAACTCGTGATGTGCAGGCTTGCATTGGCTATTTGCCTGAGAATGCACCCGTTTACCCTGAACTGAATGTTCAGTCTTATCTACTCATGATGGCTGATATGCGCCAGGTTCCAAAAGAAAAACAGTTGGAATATATCTCTGACGCGGTTTATGCCGTCGGTATCGACGAATATCTTACCCGACCCATCGGTACCTTGAGTAAAGGGTACCGCCAACGGCTTGGGTTAGCCCAGGCAATCCTACACAAACCGCGCCTCTTGATTTTGGACGAACCAACCGTCGGTTTGGATCCAACGCAAATCGTCGAGATCCGCCATTTGATCAAGCGTTTGTCGAAGAGCGCTACCATTCTTTTCTCCACCCATATTTTACCGGAAGTGGAAGCTCTCTGCGACCGTGCCATTATTATTATGAATGGAGAGATCAAATCGGACGCGCATCTTTCCGCCTTGGGAAGCACCCCGAACGCAATCCTGGTTTTGGATGAGCGTGTTGCGGACGCTGACAAATCATTGCGCGGGTTGAAAGATGTTCAGAGCGTTGAACAATTTACCTCTGTGGGTGGTTACCCAAGTTACCGCGTCGTTGGGCAGTCCGATGTTAATTCTGCGATCTTTCACCTGGCAGCGCAGCATAACTGGCCTCTGCGTGAACTTCGGCGTGATGTCCGCACCCTTGAAATGGTCTTTAATGAACTTGCAGTGGGAGCGAAGAGTTCCACACTTGATAATGAGGTGTCCCAATGAGACAGATTCTATCGATTGCACGCAAAGAAATTCAGGGATTTCTCGGCTCTCCCCTGGCGGTTATCTTCTTAGGGGCGTTTCTGGCAGTTGAATTATTCGTTTTCTTCAATACCGAAACTTTCTTTTCAAGAAATATCGCCGATGTACGCCCTCTCTTCCTCTGGATGCCTGTTCTGTTGGTCTTCTTGCTGGCAGCCTTGACCATGCGCCAGTGGAGCGAAGAACAGCGCTCCGGTACTTTAGAAATTCTGCTGACCCTGCCGGTCAATCTTGTCCAATTGGTTTTGGGTAAGTTTCTGGCAGTGATGGCGATGATCGTTCTTGCCCTGGCGCTGACTCTGCCTTTGCCGATTACAGTATCGTTCCTGGGACAGGGTGGTCTGGATTGGGGTCCTGTATTTGGTGGTTATCTGGCAGCCATCTTAATGGCGGCTGCTTATGCGGCGATTGGTTTATTCATATCATCCCGCACCGATAACCAGATCGTTGCCTTGCTCTCCTCGTCGATCATCGGCGGTATCTTCTATTTGGTGGGAACGGGTTCTGTAACGAACTTCTTCGGCAGTCCGGTGAGTGATATTCTCTGGGCGATCGGAACCGGCAGCCGTTTTGAAAGTATTGAACGGGGTGTGGTTGACATGCGCGACCTGGTCTATTATCTTTCTCTGGCTGGTTTCTTCCTTACCCTCAATGTTATTTCGCTGGATATGTTCCGTTGGAGCCAGAAACCGGCAGAAGCCTCTCGTAAATACCAACTGCGCGCTGTGATCACAGCCGTTCTGTTGGGTGTCAATTTGATTCTGATCAATATTTGGATGTACCCTTTGATGGGACTGCGTCTGGATTTAACCTCTCAACACGAATATTCATTGTCTACCGTTACGAAGGATCTGGTCAGTAATTTACAAGAACCCTTATTGATCCGGGCTTATATCAGCTCAAAAACACACCCCCTTCTGGCGCCGCTTGCCCCACGTGTACGGGATATGCTGCGTGAGTATGAAATAGCCTC
>JBAXBF010000174.1:0-6805 GCA_037142095.1 Chloroflexota bacterium | reverse complement strand
ATCTCTCTTGCCTTATGAGAACTTGGGCATTTGAGCAAATCTACGCGTTCTAAGAAAGGCACTAAAGGTCTACCTCCGGCAGCGTTGAACCTACATGTATAGGTAGGGGCACGGGGATTCTCCGCTGACCTCATTCCTTGGCGCAAACCCCGTGCCCCTACGGATGGTTCGCGCGCCCACATTCACCTAGACCCTAAAGGTCGAAGAGAAGAAGACCTTTAGGGTCAAGAAGTTCCCGTCCTTTAGGGTCTCTTCTATAAATTGACTTTTCAGGGAAAGTGAGGTAAAGTAGGTTATCTTTATCATTTGCGTTTTCGATAAGAACGGGGAAAATTAAAATAAGACTGCAATGAACCTGAACGCTCTCCCGCCCACTAACTTTGCCTTTCTGCGTTTATATGATGAGCAGCTCGTTCGCCTGGGGATGCTGGCAGAAAAGTACTTTGCCGATGACCCGAATACCTGCCTGTTGAAAATCCGGCAGTTCGCCGAGTTGCTGGCACAAGAGGTGGCGGCGCGCACGGGAGAAAGCGAGTTTGAGGGGCTTTCCCAATATGAACTCCTGCGCCGCCTGCAGGAGAAGGATACCCTGCCGCGAGAGGTTGGGCAGATTTTTGGCGAGATCCGGCGGATGGGTAATGCCGCCAACCACGCTGTCGAGGGCGATCACCAGAGCGCATTGACCTCCTTGAAGCTGGCGTGGCAGCTTGGCATCTGGTTCCACCGCACGTTTAAGAACCCCAATTTTAAGAGCGGGGCGTTTATTCCGCCTTCTGCTCCGCAAGACCAAAGCCTCGAACTGCACGACGAGCTGCAGCGATTGAAAAAGGAACTGCAGGAACACCAGCAGATTCAGCTTGAGACCAGCCAGAACCTGGACTTTCTCAGCGCAAAACTACAAGAGGCGCAGAGCGAGCAGGCTTTTTGGGAACAAATGGCACACGATGCCGAGCAGGCAAAGTCCGATCTGGCAAAACGCCTGACAGAGCAACAGCCAGCCACCACCCCGCAAGCATGGATAAAATCCGCCAGGGCAGCCGCAACCCATCTGCACCTCGATGAAGCCAGCACCCGCCAGCTCATTGACGAGCAGTTGCGCCAGTCCGGATGGGAGGCTGACACGCTCCTGCTGCGCTATGCCAGAGGGACTCGACCGGAGAGAGGCAGAAACCTGGCGATTGCCGAATATCCCACCGCCAACGGTCCCGCCGACTATGTCTTATTTATCGGTCTAACGCCGCTGGCAGCCGTGGAAGCCAAGCGTAAAAATAAGGACGTTTCGGCATCCCTGCAGCAGGCGAAACGTTACAGCCGCGGCTTTAACCCGAGCGCGGAGATGCTGCCTGCCGCAGCGCAAGGAGAGGAATACCGCCTGCCGTTTGTGTTTTCTACCAACGGGCGCCCGTTCCTGCGCCAGATGGAAACCCGCAGCGGGATCTGGTTCAACGATCTGCGCCGGGCGGAGAACCTGGCGCACGCCCTGGACGGTTGGTACACGCCGCAAGGGCTGAGCGCCCTGTTGAAGCGCGACGAAGAACAGGCGAACCAACTGCTTACCCAAGAACCTTTTAACTTCGGTTTCAACCTGCGCCCTTACCAGCAAAAAGCGATTCAGGCGATCGAAGGCGGATTGGGGAAGGGTCAGCGTGCCATGCTGCTGGCGATGGCGACCGGCACCGGCAAAACCAAGACCTGCATCGCCTTGATCTACCGCCTGCTCAAAGTGCAGCGCTTTCAGCGTGTGCTCTTCCTGGTCGACCGCGAAGCCCTGGGGATTCAGGCGACCAATGCCTTCAAAGACACGCGTATGGACAGCATCCAGAGCTTCGCCGATATTTTCAGCGTTATGGAACTGGATGAGCAGACGCCCGATTCGGACACGGCTGTGCACGTGGCAACCATCCAGGGCATGGTCAGGCGCATACTGTATTCCCGCGAAAAACAGCCGCCACCGCCCATCGACCGCTATGACTGCATCGTGGTGGATGAATGTCACCGCGGCTATCTTCTGGACCGGGAACTCTCGCATACCGAGCTTACTTTTCGCAGCTTTGAAGATTACATCTCCAAATACCGGCGCGTGCTCGATTATTTCGATGCGGTCAAAATCGGCTTGACTGCCACCCCGGCTCTGCACACGACCGAAATCTTCGGCGCACCCATTTATACCTACGGCTATCGCGAAGCCGTGATCGACGGTTACTTGATCGACCACGAGCCGCCGGTTCAGCTTACCACCGAACTTTCCAAGTACGGAATCAAATGGGAAAGGGATGCAGAAATCCCGATTTATCACCCGCGCCGCAATCAAATCGAGCTCTTTCGAGCGCCGGATGAAGTCAATCTCGAGGTGGGTGATTTCAACCGCAAGGTGATCACCGAAGCCTTCAACCAGGTAATTTGCGAATATCTGGCGCGTGAGCTGGATCCCAACTCCCGCCAGAAGACACTGATCTTTTGCGCAAACGATGCGCACGCCGATCTGGTGGTGGCGCTGCTTAAGCAAGCCTTCCAGCAGCAATACGGCAGCATCGAGGACGACGCGGTCATCAAAATTACCGGCAAGGCGGATGACCCAAACCAGTTGATCCGCCGTTATAAGAACGAACGCAACCCCAATGTCGCCGTTACGGTGGATTTGCTGACCACTGGCGTGGACGTGCCCGAAATCTGCAACCTGGTGTTTCTGCGGCGGGTGAACAGCCGCATCTTATTTGACCAGATGCTGGGACGCGCCACCCGTCTATGCGACGAGGTCGGCAAACAGACCTTCCGCATCTTCGACGCAGTGCGCATGTATGAAGCCATTCAGGACATGACCGACATGCAGCCGGTGGTGAACGATCCCAAGCTGAGTTTCACCCAGCTCATCGCCGAACTGGCAACCGCCGCCAACGATGAGCAGCGCACGACAATTCGCGATCAACTGCTCGCCAAGCTGCAGCGCAAGAAACGGGGTTTGAACGATCAAAGCAGACAGGATTTTGAGACGGCGGCTGGCATGACGCCGGAGGACTTCATTCACCTAGTGCGCCAGATGCCGCTGGCGGAGATCACGGGTTGGTTTGCCGCACATGGCAGCCTGAGCGAAATTCTGGACAGGCACGCGGAAAACGAGCGCCCAATCTTGATCTCCGACCATCCCGACCGGCTGCTGAACGTCGAGCACGGCTATGGGCTGGCGCAAAGACCGGAAGACTACCTGCAGGCATTTCGGAAATTCATCGAGCAAAACCAGAATGCGATCCCAGCCCTGGTCACGGTGCTGACCCGCCCGCGTGAACTGACCCGCAAGCAGTTGCGCGACCTGGTGATCGAACTGGACAACGCCGGCTTCAGCGAGGTCAATCTGGTAACCGCCTGGCGCGAGATGACTAATCAGGAGATGGCAGCCCACATCGTCGGCTTTATCCGCCACATCGCCACCGGCGATACACTGGTATCCTATGAAAGCCGCGTGGATTGGGCATTGCAGCAGATGCTGGCAGCGCGCCCCTGGACGAACCCGCAGCGAGAATGGCTGAAGCGCATCGCCAGCCAGACCAAAGCCAACCAGGTGGTGGACCGCGCCGCCCTGGATGAGCCGAGCTTAATCTTCCACCGCGAAGGCGGCGGCTTTGACCGCCTGAACCGCATCTTTGATAGTCAACTCACCTACACTTTGGACACTTTCAACGACCTGCTGTGGTCGTATCCCCCCAACCCCTAAACGCACCCCGATAGGATGGAACTCATTTGAATACTTTTCTCCCCACTCAAAGCATCACCCACGATATCGTCGCCAAACTCTGGAATCTATGCAATATCCTTAAAGATGACGGCGTAACCTACCACCAGTACGTTACCGAATTGACCTATTTATTGTTTCTCAAAATGGCTGAGGAAACCGGCACGCAAGACCAGCTCCCGCAAGGTTACCGCTGGGATGACCTGGAAAGCAAAACCGCACCCAACCGGCTGGAATTTTATAAACTGCTCCTGATCCATCTGGGCAGCCACGGCTCGCTGCTGGTCAGGCAGATCTTCGCCAACGCCAGCTCCTTTATCAAGAAACCGACCACGCTCTCGACCCTGGTGAGCGAGATTGACAAACTGGACTGGTACAACGCCCGCCAGGAAGGCTTGGGCGACCTGTACGAAGGTTTGCTGCAGAAGAACGCCAACGAGAAGAAATCCGGCGCGGGGCAATATTTCACGCCGCGCCCGTTGATCGACAGCATGGTAACGCTGATGCAGCCGGCATTGGAGGACGTGATCCAGGACCCGGCGGCGGGCACGGGCGGCTTCCTCATCTCGGCGAACCGCTATATCCGCCAGCACAGCCACCCCGATTCCTGGACGAACGGACAGCAGAACAAATATTATAAAAAGACCTTCTACGGCATGGAGTTTGTGCAGGACACCCACCGTCTGGCGCTGATGAACCTGATGCTGCACGGGCTGGATTCCGACCCCCAAGAGTCGGGCATCCATTACGGCGACTCGCTCTCACCCGAGATCGAAGCCCTGCCCAAAGCTACGCTGATCCTGACTAATCCGCCCTTTGGCACCAAGAAAGGCGGCGGGCTGCCCAGCCGCACCGATTTCACCTTCCCCACCAGTAACAAACAGCTCTGCTTCCTGCAGCACGTCTACCGCTGGCTGAAACCCGGCGGGCGGGCGGCGGTGGTGCTGCCGGACAACGTGCTCTTCGAGGGCAACACCGGCAAACAGATCCGCATGGACTTGATGGACAAATGCAACCTGCACACCATCCTGCGTCTGCCGACCGGCATCTTCTACGCCCAGGGGGTCAAGACCAACGTGCTTTTCTTCACGCGCGGCGAGAGCGACAAGGGCAACACGCAAGAAGTGTGGGTGTATGACCTGCGCGCCAATATGCCGAATTTCGGCAAACGCACCGAGTTCACCCGCAGCTATTTCAGTGATTTCGAAGCCGCCTTCGGAAACGACCCGTTGGGCAGCGCCGCCAGCCTGGCGCAGCGCGTCGATACGGGTGAGGAGGGGCGTTTCCGCCGTTTTACACGGGATTGGATCGCCGAGCGCGGCGAGAGTCTGGACATCAGTTGGCTGAAGGATGAAAGCGACGGGAATAGTGGCGAACAACCCGAACCGTCCGTCCTGGCGCGGGATGCGGTGAACGAATTGGAAGCCGCCCTGGAAGAGTTGCGCGGGATTTTGGCGGAGTTGGGTGAAGAGGTGGAATGATAATCCTTACCAAGCATTTACTTAATTGGGAAGAAACTCCCTTAAATGATTTGTTGTTATGTCTTGAAACCGGAGCACGTCCCAAAGGTGGCGTAGATCGTTATAAGACTGGTTTGCCAAGTCTTGGTGGAGAGCATCTTACAGCAGATGGAAAATTTAACCTTAAGAATCTAAAATTCATTCCAGAATATTTCGCCGAAAAACTTTTAAGAGGAAAAATATCACAAGGTGATGTATTAATAGTCAAAGATGGGGCAACTACTGGAAAATGTGTTTTAGTTCAAAATAATTTTCAATTCGATAGGGCTTATGTTAATGAGCACGTTTTTTTATGTCGTTTTTTATCAATCTTAGACTCTCGTTTTTTTGCCTATTACTTACGATCAGACAAGGGTCAGAAAAGAATTCTGAACAATTTTCGTGGAGCAGCACAAGGAGGAATCCCGCAGTCGTTTGCTGATAACACACTAATACCTGTTGCACCAGTAAACGAACAAAAACGCATCGCCGACAAGCTCGACACACTGCTGGCAAAGGTGGATGCCTGCCGCGAGCATCTGGAGCGCGTGCCGCAAATTCTCAAGCGCTTCCGCCAGGCGGTGTTGGCTGCGGCTACGTCTGGAAGGTTGACGGAGGAGTGGAGGGAAGAACATAATAAATGGGAAACTTGTACACTCGGTTCAGTAATTACCGATATCCGATATGGGACATCAAAAAAAAGTTTTTATGACCTTAATAATGGTACACCTGTTTTGCGTATTCCGAATATTGGCGATAGAAAAATCGATCCAACCGATTTGAAATTTACCCAATTTGATGATAAAGAAATAAAGAACTTGTCACTAAAATCCGGCGACTTACTTCTCATTCGATCCAATGGTAGTGTTGAATTAGTTGGAAAAGTGGCTGTGGTATCCCCTGAATTTGAAGGATACATGTATGCAGGTTATCTCATTAGATTGCGATTTGATATTACTAAAATCAATCCTTATTATATAAATCTATATTTAATAAGCCCAGCGATCAGAAAGCATATTGAATTTACTACTAGGTCAACCAGTGGTGTGAATAATATTAACTCTGAAGAAGTAAAAGCCATACCCCTTAACTTGCCTTCCTTAGCTGAACAACACGAAATTGTGCGCCGGGTCGAGCTCTTATTCGCTTACGCCGATAAACTGGAAACCCGTTACCAGGCTGCCCGCAGCCGGGTGGACAGCCTCACCCCTTCCCTGCTGGCGAAAGCCTTCCGCGGCGAACTCGTGCCGCAGGATGCCAACGATGAAGCGGCTGCCGTGTTGTTGGAGAGAATCCGAGATTCGAAAGGTCTTCCTTCTCCCGACCCTAAAGGTTTTCTTCCCGACCTTTAGGATCTAAGGCTGAGATCCTTTACTCGCTGTTTGTCGGGGCGAAGCATCCATCCTGGATCGTTGAATATTCAGGTTTGGGAACCGATGCTTCGCCCTTACGATATCTGTACGTATCTGTGTTTCCTGCCTTATGAGTCTAGAAAGATGGTTGTTGGAGCTGCCAATTGATGGAGTCTGGATGATCTAACCAGACCCTAAAGGTCGAAGAGAAGAAGACCTTTAGGGTC
>JBAXBF010000173.1:0-6854 GCA_037142095.1 Chloroflexota bacterium | reverse complement strand
GTTCTTGGAAGTGGATAGTATCGTTCCGCGGGTTACGATGCTGGCAAGATTAATCGCCTCGATCGCCGCCAACCTTGACTCATTGGTCGCTATAAAGCAAAACATAAATCCAAGTTAGGAGTATCATGAAACCTGAACAAGTTATTCAAATTGCGCGTTCCTCTAACATAAAACTGGTCCGTTTTCTTTATTGTGATAACGGTGGTGTAATACGCGGCAAAGTCACCCATATTGATGGTTTATCCAGCCGGATGAAAGGCGGCATCGGCTTGACCGTTGCCATGCAAGCATTCAATATGCTTGACCAGCTTGTTCCCTTTAATAACATGGGACCCGTTGGAGAAGTACGCATTTTCCCAGATCCGGCAACTTTTAAACTCCTCCCGTATGCTCCTAATGCGGCAGCCATGCTTTGTGATCTTATCACCCTGGATAAGAAACCGTGGGAGGCTTGCCCCAGGAGTTTTCTTAAACGCATGATCGCACGAGCAGAAGAACAAGGTATTTTCGTGCAGTCATCTTTTGAAAACGAGTTTATTCTTTGTACCGAATCGGATGGAAAATTTATTCCTGCCGATAATGCCTTGTGCTTCTCAACCATTGGTATGCAGGAAGCCTCTGCCGTTATCGATGAAATGTTGCAAACATTTGAAACAATGGGGATGCAGGTGGATCTCTATTATCCCGAATATGGACCTGGACAGCATGAACTGACGATTCGTCATGCAGATGCTCTCCGTGCTGCTGACCAACAGATTTTCTATCGCGATGCGGTGCGAAGCGTCGCCCGAAACTATAATCTTTTCGCCTCGCTGGCACCCAAACCATTCCCTGATGCGCCCGGCAGTGGCTGCCATATTCACTGCAGTCTATGGGATAAAGCTAATAAAACGAACCTGCTTTGGGACGAACACGACCCTTATCATATCAGCGATCTGGGGCATCATTTTATTGCCGGTATCCTGGCTCATTTACCTGCGTTGGTAGCACTGACTTGCCCCAGTTATAATAGCTACCGGCGGCTGCGCCCGCACTCCTGGGCAAGTGCCTATACCGCCTGGGGACCAGACAACCGCGAAGCTGCCGTAAGAATCGCTTCACCCTTCTGGGAGCAGGAAGCCTCTTCTATCAATTTTGAACTCAAATCATCTGACCCGAGCAATAACCCCTACCTGGCATTAGGCGGACTGATCGCGGCAGGTATGGACGGAGTAATCCGCAAACTTGATCCAGGTGAACCAATGTTAACCGATCCTTCAGACATGAGCGAAATCGAATTGAAGAAACGCGGCGTCGTCCGTCTGCCTACTAACCTGAACGAGGCTCTAGATAACTTGGAGAAAGACGAAGTCCTCATGGAAGCCCTCAACCCCATCATGGCAGGTTCTTTTCTGGCGGTCAAACGTTCGGAATACCAGGCATTCGCAGCCCAGGATGAAGATTTCGAGATTAAACACCACATTTATACTTTCTAGCCATGACCATCGACCTTTCCTCTATCCCAATTTTTGACCATCATGCGCATGCTCTGCGCCGCCAACCTCCAACCATTCAATCGGAATGGTTGGAATTTTTCACCGAAGGACGGGATGACCACCTGTTGCAAAATCACGCCCCGAACTTACTTTTTTATCGTTATGCGATTAACACTTTGGCGGAATATTTAGGTTGTCCTGCAACTCCTGAATCCATTTTTCATGAACGCAACCAAATGGGTGAGAAAGAATGGATTCGGCGCATGGTGCGGGACGCCAATATTACGATCATGCTAATTGATTACGGCTTTCGAGGACCAGAAAATTATAATCACCAAGAAATGCAAGCTCTCCTGCCATGCCGGCTAGAACCGATTCTAAGGCTGGAAACGTTGGCGCAGGAGCTTATTATGAAGGTTGATACGCTCAGCGATCTTATGGATGCGTTCAGCGCCGATATCGAGGACGCAAGGCGTGTCGGATATGTAGCCCTAAAGAGTATCATCGCCTATCGTACAGGTTTGGATATCCACAACTGGCAAAGGGCAGATGTAGAATCCACGTTTCAAGAGGTTAAAGAATCAGCACGCCGAGAAGGAATAATCCGTCTGGCACATGCTCCCATTAATGATACGCTCGTGCTGCGTGCCCTGGAAATCGCCAATCGGGAAGAAATGCCCTTCCAGTTCCATTGCGGTTTTGGCGATAACGATGTTGATTTACGCCTGGCTAATCCGCTACATTTCCGTCCATTACTTCATAGTAACCGTTTTATCAATGTCCCCTGGGTAATTCTGCATATGGGTTATCCTTTTGTGCGGGAAAGCGCTTATCTAACCAGTGTCTATCGGAATGTCTACGTTGATTTGTCCTTAGCCATCCCATTTGCGATCAGTGAGGCGACTTCCCTACTTTCTCAAATATTTGGTCTAGCCCCTCTCAGTAAAGTTCTTTACGCTTCTGACGGATTCAGTGTTCCTGAATTGTTCTGGTTGGGTGCCAAAGCAGGGCGTAGCGGCTTGGCAAAGGTATTTAATCAGATGATCACCGATAAAGTTATAACACCGGCTGAAGCCATAACGCTTGCTGAACAGATTTTCTGTCATAATGCCAGCCAGTTATATGGAATACCAATGAAAAATTAACTCTTTCGGACCGGCTTTATAACCAGATCATATAAAAATTGATTTGAAAAAAGGTTTTGGACGTGGAACGATCCAAAACCTTTTCTATTCTAACCACAAAAAAGCTAACTATTAATCGCAAATGGCTATCAAACGTAACTTGTGGAATTGGTCTTAAAAGGATAAAATAAGCACGGAGAATTATCATGAAACTGTCTCTACATCTGATCACACCTGTTTTTCTTGCGGGTATGTTGATGTTCGCCTGTTCCATCCAGGCTGAACTGCCTCAAGCAACAGCAACGGTTGCGCCTACTGCAACCACAGCGATCTTATTATCCCCAACGCCCAAACCAACCCAATGGACAAACGTGTCATTAAAGAAAGCATTAGCAGGTAAGAAACTAACCGTCGCTACAGCAGCAAATTATCCACCCTGGGAAAATTTGGACGAGCAAAGCAAGCTTATTGGTTTTGATATTGACTTGATTCAAGAAATTGGTAAGCGCGGCAATGTGGAAGTTGAGATCCAAGACCTCAAGAATTTCGATGACCTGCTTCCTGCCGTAGAACAAGGGAAAATACAGGCTGCTATTGGTGCGATCGTTCCCAATAATGTGCGCAGAAAACAGGTTGATTTTTCAATCATTTATCTCCCCATAAAACAAGCAATCGTTGCAGCTCCTGATTCGACCATTACGATCACCGACCCAAAACAAATAGGGCAATACACCGTTGGAGTACAGACAAATACAGCATTAGATTCATGGGTCATTAATGAATTAGCCGCCCCTGGTTTGTTACCTTTGCCGAATCTTCACCGTTACGAAAGTGCAGAGGGTGTTATCACAGCTATCGAAAAGGGAACCATCAAAATCGGCTTACTGGATGCTCGTCCAGCGACGGACAACGAAATCTCGGGTAAGATAAAAATTATTTTAAGCCAACCCCTGACAACCACTGGACCTGCCATTGCTGTGCGGAAAATCGGTAAAGAAAGTGCAAGCGATCTCAAATTGGCATTGGATGAGATTATCGCCCAACTGCAAAATGAAGGGTATATACAAAAACTAGCCGAAAAATACACAGTGAAATAAGGATATATCTTTCCCACGTCAGGCACACTGCGCTTTAATGATTTCTAGAAAGCAGGAAATTAACGATTTCAAAATCCAATTCTTCGTCAATATCCCATGCTTCCGATGGAGAAATCGGAAACATCATCGGACGCTCACCCAGCCGGTTGCGCCGGTTCAGCAAAATGGAACGGCTAAAAATATAGACACATGAATTTTCAGCATAAATGGGTGGGAGATCCTGTGTCTGGAGTAGAATCGCAGGATTATGGTTGACGGCTCTGCCAAGTTGATCCCATAAGCGCACCTGCAAACGCGTTACAGCAAACAAGGAATCATAAACGGGGTAATTCGCAAGAAAAGTTCGCGCAGCCTGTGAGATCGTTTCAGGTTTTAATAAAGGGTTGGTGCTGTGGGTCTGCAGGTAAAAGTCGGCGGGAACTTGATCCGTATCATGTAGCAAGACCTCATTCATCGGAATATCGTCTGCCCGGAGGTGTTCCGGACGTTCCAGAATATGAACAGAAGGAAAATCTTTTTGAAGACCTTCAATAATGACCGGGCTGTCTGTATCTACAATTATGTCGGTAATCTCAGGACATTTAAGCAACGTCTTCAAGATATAGTGATATAGCGGGACTCCCGCAATCAGACGGTAGTTCTTTCCAGGGACGCGCTGCGAATGATGCCGCATCGGAACCAAGGCAGCGATCCGGTATTGGTGAGTGTGTGAATCTGTATTCTCTTTACCAGTCATTATTTTCTTCATAGCCGAGATCAATTAAAAGATCACCGGCAACCTCCTTAAATAACTGTTTGTTTTGCTGAGAAAATTCATCCCGCCAGGCGTTCACTTTCCCCTGTCGAAAAGTAGGTGAACGTGAGGGATTAATGAATCTTTCGAGGATATGGACTGCATCTTCAATCTGGAATATCTCAGCATTTTTTTTGCCCAGGTTTAAGCCTCTTTTGACAACAAAATGGATGATGTCTTTTAATGTCTGCTCTCGTTCCTGCAAAAAGGTTTCATAACGTAAAACCATTACATCTGGACATTGTATCCATTCCAGATAGGGTTTAAAACGCTCGGCAATCCCTGGAAAATCACTGCCCAATTCTGGTCTACCAGATATACTCACCTTTACACGCTCCTCAAAAGAGTGTAGTTCCTGTGCGTAATAGTGGTGGTGCACATGGTTTGCTTCCATATCAGTTACATAATGCACGTGTGAAATGACCACATCCCGCGGATCGCGCAGAATGAAGAAAGGTGCAAATCCATTCCGGCAAATGAAGTCCCTGACCTCTTGTATAGCGTGAAGATGCCCATAAGCAATATCCGCCGGTTGAAGACGCTTTAGATCAGTAAGAATCTCTTGAGTTGAGCGAAGCCCGCCCGTCCACCCGTTGAATGTGGTAATCGCTGGCAAACCACTGTTCACAACCGGTCCAAGCTCAGTAAACCCCTCAAGAACTTGCGTCAAAAGATGCGTGCCACTCTTTGGAAAAGAATTTGCAAAAAGAATAGGAACATCAGAAAGAGATAATCGTTGATAACGAATCATCTGTTTGACGTGTCGCCAGGATCGGCGTAATAGCTTGGCTTGAAAACGAATCCCGTTATCCATGCGTGTTATCCATTACCAATCAGCATTTTGTTCATATCCCAAGCGAATAAGCAAATCACCACTCACTTCTTTAAATAGCTTTCTATTTACGTCAGTGAAATGTTCCTTCCAATTTCCAGGTTTTCCCTTGCGAAACGTCCCCGAAGATTTGGGTATAATTGCCTGTTTCAAGGTTTCGATAGCGACTTGGCGGGGGACTTGAGGAACGAAACCACGTACAGCAAGGGTATCCAATAATTTACCTAAGGCAATATCTCGATCCAGAATTAAATCTTCAAACCGCAGGCAAAGGACACGCGGCTGATTTAACCAATCCAAATACTTATTATATTTTATGCGCACATTGGAAAGCGATGAATCGGTATTAGATCCATCCTCCACTCCCTGAATGGCTGCATTAATCCGTTCCTCCATAGTATGGAGCGATTCGGTATAATAACGGTGCATTCCATGTCCTTTGTGCATATGGGTGGCGTAAAAAACCTGCGAGATGATAAAATCTCGCGGATCCCGGTAAAGGAAAACCATCAACCGGTCTATTTTTTTCTTTTCGCCTAGAGTAAACAAATCAAGAAAAGGCTGGCGTGCTTGAATATAACCATAAGCAATATCCCCACTTTTCATGTCCAGAATATTCTTCACCACATGCTTATCACCAAGTTTCTGATTATCTTCAGAACGGTTCACTGGTGGAAAGCCAGGATTAACAAAAGGTCCCAATTCGGTCAATCCCTGAAGGATCTGAATGATAAGATGCGATCCCGATTTAGGCATCGCGTTTCCCAATACTGCCGTAACACTTTCGAGTGCCTGCTGTCCCCAACGCTGCGCAGTTTGGAAGCGGCGCAGCCTCCAGCGAAGGATTTTCAATCCATGTTTTATTTTTGATGCGGACATGCTATTCCTGAAGCGTACATTCGTCGTCGTTTTTTATTATCAATCATTAGTTTTGCCAGATAATGATTCTTTTATACCACACTCAGCTTTGAAAATGAGGATCTGTTGGTTTAGGAACACGGCTGAAAGATACCAAGCCCTTTGATTCTAACTGGGATACGACACCCCAAACAGCTTGAAAGGTTGTATTCAAAGCCACAGCTATATCAGCAACAGTATGTTCACCATCGCAATATTCCATGATGCGGAAGAGAAGACGCCATCCTTCGGGGTTAACGCGATAATCAACCCAGATTCCATACCGAGAACAAAATACCTCTCCCTTAAAGTGATTCACGACATATTGATTTTTTTCCCAGGCATCAATAAGCTGCAGGGTAACATCCCGCGAGATTTCAAGGTTCTCCTGTGAAGCATTAGCAGGGGTATCATGACTGGTGTGATAACCATAGAAAAAAGGTCCACTGGGTGGCTGGTTGGGCCAGGCACGCGAAAGACAGAGCATCGGAACCCGTACACCCGGCGCATTAAATTGCGCCTCGTCATTTTTTGCAATAGAACGATACGGACCCACAAAACAGTGCTCATCAATCCCACGCAAGGCAGTTTCGATGCAACTGTCAACTTGCAAGCCCTTATTTATCTCAGTTCCAA